>CAYJNT010000007.1:0-37602 GCA_964370945.1 uncultured Hyphomicrobiales bacterium
CGCTCGGCGCGACCTTCGGCATCTTTGCGGCCTGGTATTACTGGTTCCCGAAAATGACGGGCTACACTTATTCGGATTTTCTTGGAAAGGTGCATTTCTGGCTGGCCTTTATCGGCTCCAACCTGATCTTCTTCCCGCAACACTTTCTTGGGCTCGCCGGCATGCCGCGCCGGATCGCCGACTATCCGGACGCCTATGTGGGCTGGAATCTCCTCTCGTCGATCGGCTCCTACGTGTTTGCGACCGGATTAGTTGTGTTCTTCGCGGCCATGATTCTGGCGTTCCGGCGCAAGACGGCGGCCGGCGCGAATCCGTGGGGTGTTGGTGCGACGACGTTGGAGTGGACATTGCCCTCTCCGCCGCCATTCCATCAGTTCGAGAAATTGCCGCGCATCGTCTGACGGTTATTGAAGCCGCCCGCGTTCGTCCGCGCTACACCAGCCGGCTTTGCACCACGGCGGCGCCAACGAAGGAAGCAAAGAGCGGATGCGGCTCGAACGGACGTGATTTCAGTTCGGGGTGAAATTGCACGCCGACGAACCAGGGATGATCCTCGTATTCGACGATTTCCGGCAGCACCCCGTCGGGTGACAATCCCGAGAAACGCATGCCGCGCTGCTCCAGCGCGCCCTTGTAGTTGGTGTTGACCTCGTAACGATGCCGGTGTCGCTCGGAGATTTCGGTCGTGCCGTAGATATTTGCTGCGCGGCTACCGCGCGTCAGCAAAGCGGGATAGGCGCCAAGTCGCATCGTGCCGCCAAGATCGCCCTTGACACTTCGTTTCTCGAGTTCGTTGCCCTTCAGCCACTCCGTCATCAGGCCGACCACCGGCTGCGCCGTCGGGCCGAATTCGGTCGAATTGGCATCGGGAATTCCGCACAGATTGCGCGCCGCCTCGATCACCGCCATCTGCATGCCGAAGCAAATACCGAAATACGGCACCTGCCGTTCGCGCGCGAATTGCGCGGCCTTGATCTTTCCCTCCGTGCCGCGCTGCCCGAAACCGCCCGGCACCAGGATGCCGTTGACGTGCTCCAGGAACGGCGCCGGATCTTCGTGCTCGAAGACTTCGGATTCGATCCAGTCAAGGTTGACCTTCACCTTGTTGGCGATGCCGCCATGTGAGAGCGCTTCGATCAGCGACTTATAGGCGTCCTTCATGCCGGTATATTTGCCGACCACCGCGATCGTGACCTGCCCTTCCGGGTTGCGGATGCGTTCGTTGATCGACTGCCATCCCGACAGGTCGAGCGGCGCTTTTGGCTCAAGGCCAAACGCAGAGAGAAGCTCCGTATCGAGCCCGGCGGCGTGATAAGCCTCCGGCACCGCGTAGATGTTGTCGACGTCGCGCGCTTCGATCACCGCAGTCTCACGCACATTGCAGAACAGGCCAAGCTTGCGCCGCTCTTCCGGCGGAATCGGCCGGTCGGTGCGGCACAACAGGATGTCGGGCTGAATGCCGATCGAGCGCAGCTCCTTGACCGAGTGCTGCGTCGGCTTGGTCTTCAGCTCGCCCGCGCTCGGGATGTAGGGCAGCAGCGTGAGGTGAATGAAGACAGCGTGCCCGCGCGGCAATTCATTTCCGAACTGACGGATCGCTTCGAAGAACGGCAAGCCTTCGATGTCGCCGACCGTGCCGCCGATCTCGCACAGCACGAAATCGTAACCGTCGTTGCCCTCGCGGATGAAATCCTTGATCGCATTGGTGACATGCGGAACGACCTGGATGGTCGCGCCGAGATAATCGCCGCGCCGCTCCTTCGAAAGGATGTCCTGATAGATGCGGCCGGCAGTGATGTTGTCGCGTTTATTAGCGGGCCGGCCGGTGAAACGCTCGTAGTGACCGAGATCGAGATCGGTCTCCGCGCCGTCGTCGGTGACGAACACTTCGCCGTGCTGATACGGCGACATCGTGCCGGGATCGAGATTGAGATACGGGTCGAGTTTGCGCAGCCGCACCTTGTAGCCGCGCGCCTGCAGCAGTGCCCCGAGCGCCGCTGAAGCGAGACCCTTGCCGAGGGAGGAAACCACGCCGCCGGTGATGAAGACGTACCGCGCCATGGGAACCAACCTCTACTCCTCTCACTTCGATTCGACGAGAGACTTGCTCCCGCCTGTGAATAGTCCGAACAAAACCAGTCCCAACAAAACCGAAGGGCCGGTTTCCCGGCCCTTGTGAGCGTTACTGCGACCGCGGAACCTGCGGGCCCGCCGGCGCCGGCGGCTGGCTCTGCTGCCGCAATGTATCGAGCACACCGCTACCCGAGCCAAGCGGCGGGGAGCCGGGCGCGGTCGGAGCGCCTGCGGGTGCGCCGGTATTGAGGATCGATGTCGGCTTTCGGTCCATGCCGGCAAGGATCGAGAGCACGAGGCTGGTCGCGAAAAACGCGGCCGCGAGGACCGCCGTTGTGCGCGTGAGCATATTGGTCGAGCCGCGCGTGGTCATGAAGCCGCCGCCACCGCCCATGCCAAGGCCACCGCCTTCGGAGCGCTGCAACAGGACGAGCCCGACCATCGCGAGCACGATCATGAGGTGGACGACGATCAAAACAGTCTGCATGCCAAAACCCGGTCACGGCGGCGCAAAGGAGCGCCTCGATTACTGCCGATATTGGAAATCGGTCGGGTGTCTACACGATCTGCCGCAAATCGGAAACACCGAATTCGTTCGTTAACGGTCAAAGGGAACGATCTCGCCGCATATAGGCCGGCGCAGTCGTCTTTTCCAGTCTCTGGCCGGCGGCCGGCTCAAAGATAAGCCGCTGCAATCCCTAGGAAATCATCGGATTTCAGGCTCGCGCCCCCAACCAGGGCGCCGTTCACATTGGCCACCGACAGCAATTCCTTGGCATTGGAAGGCTTTACCGAGCCACCATAGAGAATGCGGACCGCCTCTCCGGCACCCTTGTCGCGCTTGACCAGATAGCCGCGAATGAAGGCGTGAACGTCAGCGACGTCCTTCCGCGTCGGTGTCAGCCCCGTTCCAATGGCCCAGACCGGCTCGTAGGCGATGACCAGGCTCTGCCCGTCAAAACCGTCAGGCAGCGAGCCGTCCAGCTGGCGTTCGATCCGGGCCAGGGTAGCATTGGCCTCGCGCTCTTCCTTGGTTTCGCCGATGCAAAGGATGGCAACGAGCTTCGCGCGCGCCACCGCATTCGCCTTGGCCTTCACGTCGGCATCGCTTTCATCGTGAAGCGTGCGACGCTCTGAATGCCCGACGATCACCGCGCTCGCACCGGTATCGGCGAGCATCTCCGCCGAAATATCGCCGGTAAACGCGCCCGAAGGCTGCGCATGGCAATCCTGGGCGCCGATCGCGACGGGTGAGCCCCTGGCGATCCCTGCAAAGCGGACCAGCAAGGTCGCCGGCGGACAAATCATCAGATCAGCGCGGCCGCTAAAGCGGCTCGCGCCCGCAATCATCTTCTCGAGCTCGGCCGCCGACGCGCCGAGCCCGTTCATTTTCCAGTTCCCTGCGACCAGCGGACGCGGCGCGTTCGCCATGGCTCTTCCTCAATTCTGCTTGCGTATGGCATGGCGTTAGCAAAGGCGGGCGGTTCGCGCCAGATATTCCAAGTTCCCTTTATGTTGCAGTGAGGTATCGCGATCCCTATGATGCGCGCCCTTTTCCCCTTCACCCTAAAACAAGAAAGAACACGCCCGGCCATGCTTCGAGGTATGCAAAAAGCCACCGCCACTTGGCTCGGCCGCGCCGTCCTTGCTGTCCTTTTTGGATTGATCGCGATCAGCTTCGCGATCTGGGGCATCGGCGACATTTTCCGCGGCTTCGGACGCTCGACCGCGGCCAAGGTCGGCAATACCGAAATCAGCATCGAGCAGTTCCGGCAAGGCTATAACGAGCGGCTACAGCAATTGGCCCGCCGCGTCGGCCGCCCGATCACGGCCGACCAGGCGCGCGCGCTCAACCTGCCGAGCCAGATGCTCGGGCAGATGATCGCGGAAGCCGCACTGGACGAGAATGCGCGCCAGATGCGGTTGGGACTGTCGGATGCGGAAATCGCCAAGCGCATCACATCGGACCCGACCTTCCGCGGGCCAGCCGGACAATTCGACCGCAACCGCTTCGAGCAGATCATCCGGAATGCCGGATATAACGAAGGCCGTTTTGTCGCCGAACAGCGCCGCATCACCTTGCGGCGCGAGATCGCGGAAACAATCGCGGGCGGCTTGACTGTTCCGCAAGCTGCGCTCGACCTTCAACATCGTTTCCGCAACGAGGAACGTTCGATTGATTTCATCGCGCTCGATCGCGCGCAGGCCGGCGATATTCCCGCGCCCGCGCCCGAGGCACTCAGCAAATATTTCGATGAGCGCAAAGTCCTGTTTCGCGCGCCTGAATATCGCAAGCTCGATCTGCTGGTATTGTCACCACAGGACACCTCGCGCTGGACGGAAGTCTCTGACGCCGACGCGCGCAAGGCCTACGAAGACCGCCGCAGCCGTTACGTGACGCCGGAACGACGCGACGTGCAGCAGATCGCGTTCCCGAATACCGGAGAAGCCCGTGCCGCCTTCGACAAGATCGGTCAGGGAACGACATTTGAGCAGATCGCAGCCGAGCGCGGCATCAAGGATGCCGATATGAATCTCGGCACAGTCACGAAAGCCGCAATGCTCGACAGCACCGTCGCGGATGCGGCGTTCAGCCTGGCGCCAGGCAAGGTCAGTGAGCCGGTGACCGGCCGCTTCGGAACGGTGCTTCTGCGGGTCGGCAAAATCGAAGCGGAAAAGGTCCGGCCCTACGAAGAGGTCGCCAACGAGATCAAGCGTGAGCTCGCAGCCGAGCGCGCCAAGGCGCAGATCTCCGATCAACACATCAAAATCGAAGACGAACGTGGTGCCGGCCAGCCGCTTGCCGACATCGCCAAGAAGCTCAATCTGGGCATCCGCCGCATCGAAGCGATCGACCGGTCAGGCCGCGATCCGAGCGGCGCGACGGTGACCGGCATTCCGACCGGTGTCGATTTTCTCGCGCCTGCTTTTGCTTCCGAAGTCGGTGTCGAGAATGACCCTGTGCAGACGCCGGACGGTGGCTATGTCTGGTTCGAAGTGGTCGGGACCACGCCCTCGCGCGAACGTCCGCTATCCGAAGTGCAGGACCGCGTGATCGAGCGCTGGCGCGAGGACGAGATCGCGGCGCGCCTGAAAACCAAGGCTGCGGAGCTCGCCGACAAGCTGAAAACGTCAACGGTCAGTGAGGTCGCTTCCGCGGCAGGATTGAAAGCGCAGAACGCAAAGGACCTCAAGCGCGGCGCGGTTTCCGATGCGGTGCCGGCGCGCGTGGTCAATGAAGTCTTTGTGACGCCGAAGGACGGCGTCGGAAATTCGGAAGGTGACCGGCCGACCTACCGCGTCGTCTTCCGCGTGACGGATATCACCGTGCCGAGGCTCGATCCAGCCTCGGCTGAAGCGAAGCAGCTTGAGAACGCACTGCGCACGGCCGGCTTCGAGGATCTTGTGAGCCAATATATTCAGCGACTGCAATCCGATCTCGGCACGACCATCAACGAAGCCGCCTTGAACCAGGTGCTGACCGGCGCCACGCAGAACTGAGCGCCGGAATGAGAACTGAACCGGCGATTGACGTTTTCTCGAAGAACTACGACCGCGGCGACGCGCAGGTCGTCTGGACGACGCTTGTCGCCGATCTTGAAACACCGGTTTCCGCGTTCCTGAAAATCGCCGGCGGCAAGCCGATGAGTTTTCTTCTCGAATCGGTCGAAGGCGGCGCCGTGCGCGGCCGCTATTCGATTATCGGCCTCGAGCCGGATCTGATTTTTCGCGTGAACGGCAAGCGCGCGGAGATCAACCGCGCTGCGCGCCAGACATCGGACACCTTCGCCCCCTGCGATCACCCACCGCTGCAGGCGCTCCGCGACCTGATCGCGGAGAGCCGCATCACGCTTCCGGAAGAATTGCCGCCGATGGCCGCCGGCATGTTCGGCTATCTCGGCTACGATATGGTCCGGCATATGGAAGAATTGCCGGCGCCAAATCCCGATCCGCTCGGCCTGCCGGACGCGGTGATGATCCGTCCGACATTGATCATCGTGTTCGACGCCGTGAAGGATACGATCACGGTGGTCACACCGGTGCGGCCTGCGCCTGGTATTTCGGCAAGCATCGCCTTCACGCGCGCGGCGGAGCGGCTGTCAAGCGTCGTCGACGCGCTCGACCAGCCACTCGACAAGTCCGCGGCGAATTTCGACCCCGGCCCACTTGCGGTCGCCCAGACATCGAACACCACCGCCGACGAATATCGCGCGATGGTGTTGCGCGCGAAGGAATACATCGCCGCTGGCGATATCTTCCAGGTCGTGCTCTCGCAACGCTTCGAGGCACCGTTCTCGATTCCGGCTTTTTCGCTCTATCGCGCGCTGCGGCGCGTCAATCCGGCGCCGTTTCTCTATTATCTCGACTATGGCGGCTTCGCCGTCGCCGGATCGTCCCCGGAAATCCTGGTGCGCGCCCAAAAGGGCCGTATCACCATCCGTCCGATTGCGGGCACTCGGCCGCGCGGCGCGACGCCGCATGAAGACGTCGCGCTGGAGCAGGAATTGCTCGCCGATCCGAAGGAGCGCGCGGAGCATCTGATGCTGCTCGACCTCGGCCGCAACGATGTCGGACGCGTTGCGAAAATCGGCAGCGTCAACGTGACCGATCAATTCTTCATCGAGCGCTACAGCCAGGTGATGCACATCGTCTCCAATGTCGAAGGCGATCTTGCGGACAATCGCGACGCGCTCGATGCGCTCGCCGCCGGTTTCCCGGCCGGAACGGTGTCCGGCGCGCCGAAAGTGCGCGCCATGGAGATCATCGACGAACTGGAAAAGGAAAAGCGCGGCATCTATGCCGGCTGCGTCGGCTATTTCTCGGCCGCGGGCGACATGGATACCTGCATCGTGCTGCGCACGGCGCTGGTGAAGGACGGCAAGATGTATGTCCAGGCCGGCGCGGGGATCGTCGCCGACAGCGATCCGGCATCCGAGCAGACCGAATGCGTCAACAAGGCCAAGGCGTTGTTCCGCGCGGCGGAGGAAGCGCGCCGCTTCGCCTCAAGCGCCGGGCGCGGGCAGTAACCGTCATTCCGGCGGCTCCCTTGACCCCCTCCGCACCCCCGTCTAAGACCCGGAACCGGCAACAAAAACGGGCGGGATGAGGGCGCGATGATCGTCCTGATCGATAACTACGACAGCTTCACGTTCAACCTCGTCCATTATCTCGGCGGGCTGGGAGCGGATGTTGTCGTGCACCGCAACAACAAGGTGACCGCGTCCGATGTCATCGCTTCGCGTCCCGACGCGATCGTTCTGTCGCCCGGGCCTTGCACCCCGAACGAAGCCGGCATCTGCCTGGAGTTGATCGAGAAGGCGGCGCCTTCGATCCCGATCATGGGGGTGTGTCTCGGCCATCAAGCCATTGGCCAGGTGTTCGGCGGCAAGGTGGTGCGCGCGCCGGTCCTCGTTCACGGCAAGACCTGTGAGATCCGCCATGACGCGACCGGCGTCTTCCGCGGCATCAACGGTCCCTTCAAGGCCACGCGCTACCATTCGCTCGTTGTCGACCGTGCGACGATGCCGAACGATTTGAAGGTGACGGCGCAAACCGACGACAATCTCGTCATGGGCGTGGCGCATCGCGAATTGCCGGTGCATGGCGTGCAATTCCATCCCGAGAGCATCGCCTCCGAGCACGGCCATCTGATCCTGAAGAATTTTCTCGATATTGCCGCCAGCTGGAATGCGAAACACGCACCCGCCAAGCAAATGAAGAGGGTGTCGTGATCGACGAATTCAAGGCGCTGATCGGCAAAGTCGCTACCGGCGCCGCTTTGTCGCGCGAGGAGTCCTCCGGCGCTTTTGACCGCATGATGTCGGGCGAAGCAACGCCCTCGCAGATGGGCGCGCTGCTCATGGGATTGCGCGTGCGCGGCGAGACCGTGGACGAAATCACCGGCGCGGTCGCCGCCATGCGCGCGAAAATGCTGCGGGTCGACGCGCCCGCCAACGCCATGGACGTCGTCGGCACCGGCGGCGATGCGTCGGGCTCCTACAACATTTCGACTTGCGCCGCCTTCATTGTGGCGGGCGCCGGCATCCCGGTGGCGAAGCACGGCAACCGCGCCCTCTCCTCCAAATCCGGCGCCGCCGATGTTCTGAGCTCGCTCGGCGTGAGGATCGACCTCACGCCCGAGCAAGTCGGCCGCTGCATCAATGAGGCCGGCATCGGATTCATGTTCGCGCCGGCGCATCACCCGGCGATGAAGAATGTCGGACCGACCCGCGTCGAACTCGGCACCCGCACCATTTTCAATTTGCTCGGCCCATTGTCGAATCCCGCCGGTGTGAAGCGGCAACTTGTCGGCGTCTTCTCCCGGCAATGGATCGAGCCGCTCGCACAAGTGCTCAAAAATCTCGGTTCGGACAGCGTCTGGGTCGTGCACGGCTCCGACGGTCTTGACGAGATCACGACATCCGGGGCGACTTACGTCGCCGCCCTCGAAAACGGCAAAATCCGAACCTTCGAGATCACGCCGGAAGATATCGGCTTGAAAACGGTCAAGCCGGAAACGTTGCGTGGCGCCGACGCCGACAGCAATGCCGCCGCGCTCAAGAGCGTGCTCGACAACAAGGAGAGCGCCTATCGCGACGTCGCGACGATGAACGCGGCCGCGGCGCTCGTGGTCGCGCAGGTCGCCAAGGACCTGAAGGACGGCGCGGCGCTCGCGCGCAAAGCGCTGGAATCCGGCGCTGCCAGACAACGTCTCGACCGTCTCATCGCCATTTCCAACGCTTAAAGACCGATCGCCATGGCCGACATCCTCAAAAAGATCGAAGGCTACAAGCGCGAAGAGATTGCGGCGGCGAAGAAGGCGCGGCCGCTGTCCGAGCTCGATGCCGATATCAAGGCGGCCGGGAAGCCGCGCGGCTTTGCGCAGGCGATCGAGCGGCGCATTGCATCAAGGCAATATGCGCTGATCGCCGAAATCAAGAAGGCGAGTCCCTCAAAAGGATTGATCCGCGCCGATTTCGATCCGCCCGCGCTGGCGCGCGCTTACGAACAGGGCGGCGCGACCTGCCTTTCGGTCCTGACGGACGCGCCTTCGTTCCAGGGCAAGCCGGAATTTTTAACACAAGCGCGGCAGGCGACCGCCCTTCCCGCCTTGCGCAAGGATTTCATGTTCGACGTCTATCAGGTCGCGGAAGCGCGTGCCTGGGGCGCCGATTGCATTCTCATCATCATGGCCGCGCTCGATGACATGGCCGCGAAGGATATCGAGGACGCGGCGTTTGATCTTGGCATGGACGTGCTGCTCGAAGTCCACGATGAGACCGAACTCGACCGCGCACTCAGATTGCGCTCGCGCCTCGTCGGCATCAACAATCGCGATCTGCGGACCTTTGAGACATCTCTGACCGTCAGCGAAAAGCTGGCGCCGAAAATTCCCGCGGAGCGCGTTGTCGTCGGCGAGAGCGGGCTCGACAATCCGGCCGATCTCAAGCGGTTGTCGAAAGCCGGAATTTCAACCTTCCTGATCGGCGAGAGCCTGATGCGCGCGGCGGATGTCGCGGCCGCGACCCGCGCGCTTCTCGCCGGCGATGCCGCGGCCATCCGCGCGGCAGGATGAGAGCCATGGCGCGCGCCAGGAAAGCCGCCAAGAAACACGCTAGGACAAGCGCGAAGAAGAGCGTCAAGAAGCGCGTCGCGAACCGCACTCCGAGTCCCACCGAGAAACTGACCCATCTCGCCAAGACCGGCGAAGCGCGCATGGTCGACGTCTCGGCCAAGTCCCCGACCGAGCGTGAAGCGATCGCCGAGGCGCGCATCGTGATGACGTCTGCGACGCTTGATATCGTCCTGAAAGGCGATTCCAAGAAAGGCGACGTGATGGGCGCGGCCCGCATCGCCGGTATCATGGCCGCCAAGCGCACGCATAACCTGATCCCGCTCTGTCATCCACTCGCGATCTCCAGGGTGGTGATCGACATCGCGCCCGACTGGCATATGCCGGGTCTGGTGGTGACGGCGTCGGTGAAAGTCAACGGACCGACCGGCGTCGAGATGGAAGCGCTCACCGCTGCCGCTGTCGCCTGCCTCACCATCTACGACATGGTGAAAGCCGTTGAGCGCAGCATGCATATCGAGGGCATCAGGCTTCTGGAAAAATCCGGCGGCAAATCCGGCCATTATCGCGCGGAGGCTTAGATCGTGGCACTTCTGCCCGTGCCCGAAGCGCTGGAGCGCGTGCTCGCGCAGGCCACACCTCTGCCGCCCGAAATGGTGCCGCTCGCCGCGGCGCATGGACGTGTGCTCGCCTCCGACCTGAAAGCGTTGCGCACACAGCCGCCGGAGGACGTGTCGGCGATGGACGGCTATGCCGTTCGCGCAGCCGACATCGCCGCCGTGCCCGTCGATCTGAACGTCACCGGCGAAGTCGCGGCCGGTCGCCCCTTCGCGGGATCGGTCAAGGCAGGCGACGCGGTGCGGATTTTCACCGGCGGCGTGGTTCCGCCCGGCGCCGATACGATTGCGATCCAGGAACATGCGGAGCGCGATGGCAATCGCGTGCGTATCCAGAAAACGACACCCGCCAACAAGCACATCCGCCGCGCCGGCCTTGATTTCAAAATCGGCGACGTCTTGTTGTCGCGCGGCCGCTTTCTCACGGGCCGCGACGTGACACTCGCGGCCGCAACGAACAATGCGACGATTCCGGTCGCGCGCCGTGCCAAAGTCGCGGTGTTTGCGACCGGCGATGAACTCGTGATGGCGGGAAGCAAACCCGGTCCTGGCCAGATCGTCTATTCCAATGGCTACGCCGTCACGGCGCTCGCAAGGAGCGAAGGCGCGGAGATTGTCGATCTCGGTATTGTCCCCGATCGCATCGAAGACACCGTCGCTGCGATCCGGCGCGCACGAGCGGCCGGCGCCGACGTGCTGGTAACCACTGGCGGGGCGTCCGTCGGCGACTACGATTTCGTTCAGAAGGCCTTCGCGGCCGAGGGCGTGTCGCTATCGTTCTGGAAAGTCGCGCTGCGGCCCGGGCGCCCGCTGATGCATGGCATTCTTGGCGACATGCATGTGCTCGGCCTGCCCGGCAATCCGGTCTCAGCCTTCGTCTGCGCGTTCTTGTTCATGGTGCCGCTCCTTCGCCGGCTGGCCGGACGCGGTGACGTCATCCCGCAAACCGAATCGGCTTTGCTTGGAAGCGACCTTCCCGCCAGTGACGAGCGTGCGAATTATCTGCGGGCGACCCTGTCGGCTGGAACGGCAACCCCTTTGCCGCTCCAGGACTCATCCATGATGCAGGCCCTCGCCAAGGCGGATTGCCTTGTAATCCGGGAGCCTTTTGACCCGCCCCGGCGCGCCGGAGATGCGTGCCGCATCCTTAAGCTTCCGCTGTAGCGAAGCTTCGATTTCTTCACCCCAAATTAAATGGTTGCGGAACACATATCGAACAGATAGTGTCTGTTCATGATTTGTTTCTATCTCTTGTGGTGATCTTGGGGGACCTAAGGCAATGCTGACCCGCAAACAGTTGGAGCTTCTGCGCTTCGTCAACGACCGCCTGAAGGAAAGCGGGGTTCCGCCGTCCTTCGACGAAATGAAGGATGCGCTCGACCTGCGGTCAAAATCCGGCATCCACCGGCTCATCACGGCGCTGGAGGAGCGTGGCTTCATCCGCCGCCTGCCGAACCGCGCCCGCGCCATCGAGGTCATCAAGCTGCCGGAATCGGTCTCCCAGGGCCTCGGCAGCGGCAATAGACGCGGATTCACCCCGAGCGTGATCGAAGGCAATCTCGGCCGCGTGCGCACCGGCTCGGATGACGAGAGCGGCCGTCCGGTCGCCGTCCCTGTCATGGGGCGGATCGCGGCCGGCACGCCGATCGAGGCGATCCAGACCCGCAGCCACACCATCAACATGCCGGCCGACATGCTGACAGCCGGCGAGCATTTCGCGCTCGAAGTGCGCGGCGATTCCATGATCGATGCCGGCATCCTTGAAGGCGACATGGCGCTGATCCGCAAGACCGAGGCCGCCGATACCGGCGACATCGTGGTCGCGCTGATCGACGACGAGGAAGCCACCCTCAAGCGCTTCCGGCGCCGCGGCGCCTCGATCGCGCTCGAGCCCGCGAACACGTCCTATGAGGTCCGCATCCTTCCGCCGACCCGCGTTCGCATCCAGGGCAAACTGGTCGGGATCTTCCGCCGCTACTGATCGGGATTGGTCGGCTCAATGTCTTCGGCGCGCGGCGTTGCGTCCGGCGGCAGCGCGCGGCCTGTCTGAGCAGCTTGCGCCACCGGTTTCGTCTGGTGCGCCCATGGCCGATCCTGGCCTTGCGGGTTGGCACGCACGATCTCGAATGTTTTGCCGACGCGATTGATCGCAAGCGCCCCTGACGTCCGTAATTCGTCGCGGTCGACCAGCAGCGCGGTGCAATCCAGCGGCGCGCTACGCGTCGTGACCACAAGTGACGCCTTGCCGCAATCCTCCGCCAGCGCTTCAAGCGTGAACGACAGCGCGACCAGCGAGTGATCCGGCATGGTCGCGACGCAGCCTTGCGGATCGCAGCGAATGTTTTCCGCCAGACTTTCATCCCGCGGAGCGCGTGCGTCACCATCGGCGGCGAGCCATTCCTTGATCGTGAAGTCGTCGTTGCGGCTTTGCATGATGGAGAGCTGTCCATTGCCGTTGCGGACCGCAACGATCGTGCCATCGGATGCAATGCGGATATCGGGCAGCGAGACCTGGCTTGCCCAGGTGGCTGCCGCGACAAGCAATGCCGCGCCGGTGAACCGAATGGGCGTGCGCAGCAGGCAGACGACAATGAGGCCTGCGGTGCCAAGCATCAGCGGCCCCATGCCAAAGGCGCCGATGCGCCCGACCGCGCCAGGAAGGCTCGCCACAAACAGCGCCACGGCAATCATCCAGTCGATGCCCTGGTCCATCAGCCGCCAGAAGAACCCGTCGAAACCGAACGGGATGGCGAAGAGCGCAAGCAAGCCCGACGGCATCACCCATACGGAGACGATCGGCATGGCGAGGAGATTGGCGATCACGCCATAGGGCGCGAGACGATGGAAATGGAAGGCGGCAAAGAGTGTTGTAGCCAGTCCGGCAACGATCGAAGCAATGACGAGCGCGATCGCTTCCCGTCCGCCCCACAGCGCAATGCGGATCGCCATCGGCGTTTCGGGTGGGGACGAAAACCAGGGCAATCCGCGCTCGTAGGCGGCAACAAGCGCGACCGTCGCCGCAAACGACATCTGGAAACTCGGATGCACCAAGGCCTGCGGCGCGGTCAAGAGAACCGCGAGCGCCGCGACCGCGATGGTGCGCAAAGTCAAGGCCGGCCGGTCGAACATCACGCCGATCAGCACGATCGCCGTCATGATGAAGGCGCGCTGGGTTGCGACCTCGGCGCCGGATAAGAGCAGATAGAAGGCCGCGACCACCATCGCCGCGCCCGCGGCCCATTTCTTGATCGGATAGCGGCTCGCGAATGCGGGAATGAGCGCGAGCGACGCGCGGATCGCGAAGAAGACGACGCCGGCGACCACGGCCATGTGATAGCCGGAAATCGAAAGGACATGCGCCAGGCTCGAGATATACATGGCGTCGTTGACAGGCGCCGAAATGGCATCGCGCTTGCCGGTGATCAGCGCCGAGGCGATCGCACCGCGGTCGCCCGATATTACCGAACGAATGCGCGCATCGATGGCATCGCGCATGGAATGGATCATCGCGGCGTAATCGAGCCAGAGCCCGGGTGAATGCGGGGGCGCGGCGGTCGTGATGCGGCCAAGCACAAAGCCGGTCGCGCCGATGCCCTGGAAATAAAGGTCGCGGGCGAAATCATAGCCACCCGGGCGCAGCGGCCACAGCGGCGGATTGAGCCGTGCACGCAAGGTCACGAACGAGCCGACCGCCGGCGCTGTGCCCTTGCGGACCGACAGTCGCACCCGATCGGGTTTCGCTTCGAGGCTCGGCGCATCGAGCCGGTGAACGCGCAGCAGAAAGCGATCGCTGCGCTCGCGCTCTTCGCGATTTTCCACAAAGCCGGAAATCACGGCGTAGCCGACTGGCGCCGCGAGAACGGGCCGTTCGACCCGCACACTCTTGAGCGTCGTCACCGTGAAGCCGCCAGCGATGGCGGCAATAGCAAGCGCCAACGGGAACGCGACCGGACGAGCGCGCGACACGACGGCGCCAACGCAAGCAACGAGCGTCAGGGATAATCCGGGCCACCAGGCCGGCTCACGTTCGGCGGAAAAATAGAGCGCGATTCCCAAACCGAATGCGATCGGCAGCCACGGCACGAGCCGGCCAGGTCCGGTGTCGGCGATCGCCCATTGCCGCAGGCGTTGCGCAAAGGCTTCGGCGACACGTGACAGATCATACGCCCATGGCGGCGCGCCACGACGCCATGCTCTTCCGATGGCCCACGCGGTCGCGCGTGCACGCCGATTACGGTCCTGTTCCATGGGCGCGGACCCCCGTTCCCGCGCTTGCGATCAGGCCGCCATGCTACATGGAGAAGAACCGCGTTCGCTACTGCTTAGCCGCTCGCCGCGATTTTCGCGTAGGTGTCGCGAAGCCCGACCGTCCGGTTGAAAACCGGCTGTTTCGGCGAGCTGTCACGATCGGGGCAGAAATAGCCCTGGCGTTCGAACTGGACTGGCTCCTCTGAATTGCTCTTGGCCAGTGCGGATTCCAGCTTGCAATCCGAAAGCACGTCCAGCGACTGCGGATTGAGGTCGGCCGCAAAATTCGCGGCATCCGGATCGGGCTTGGTGAACAGCTGATTGTAGATTCTGACCTCGGCCGTGACCGCATCGGCTTCCGACACCCAGTGCAAAGTCGCCTTCACTTTGCGGCCGTCGGGCGAATTGCCGCCGCGCGAGGCCGGATCGTAGGTGCAAATCAGCTCGACGACCTCGCCTTTTGCATCCTTGATCACCTCCTTGCAGGTGACGAAGTAGGCGTAGCGCAGCCGCACTTCGCTACCCGGCGACAGGCGATAGAATTTCTTGGCCGGCACTTCCATGAAATCGTCGCGCTCCACATAGAGCACGCGGCCGAATTTGATCTTGCGCGATCCGGCATCCGGATTGTCGGGATGGTTGGCGGCCTCGATGTCCTCGGTTTGCCCTTCCGGATAATTCTCGATCGTCACCTTGAGCGGACGCAGCACCGCCATGCGGCGCACCGCCGTCTTGTTGAGGACCTCGCGTACCGAGAAATCAAACACGGCGACGTCGACCACGCTGTTGGCCTTGGCGACTCCGATGCGCTTGACGAAATCGCGGATCGCTTCCGGCGGCACGCCGCGACGGCGCAAGCCCGCGAGCGTCGGCATGCGCGGGTCGTCCCATCCGCTGACGTGGTTGTCGCGCACAAGGCCGGTCAACACGCGCTTCGAAAGGAACGTGTAGCTCAAGTTGAGCCGCGCGAACTCATATTGCCGCGGTCGCGACGGCACCGGCAGGTTGTCGAGGAACCAGTCATAGAGCGGCCGGTGGTCCTCGAATTCCAGCGTGCAGATCGAGTGCGTGATGCCCTCGATCGCGTCCGACTGACCGTGGGCGAAATCGTAGCTTGGATAGATGCTCCACGCCGTGCCGGTGCGCGGGTGGCTCGCATGCAGAATGCGATAGAGCACCGGGTCGCGCAGATTGATGTTGCCCGATGCCATGTCGATTTTGGCGCGCAGCACCCGCGCGCCATTCGGGAATTCGCCTGCGCGCATGCGGCGCAAGAGGTCAAGATTTTCGTCAACACCACGGTTGCGGAACGGGCTGTTACGGCCGGGCTCCTTCAGCGTGCCGCGCGCGGCGCGCATTTCGTCCTGGGTCTGGTCATCGACATAAGCCTTGCCGCTTTTGATCAGGTGCTCGGCCCATTCGTACAGCCGCTCGAAATAATCCGACGCATGAAAAAGGTTCTTGCCCCAGTCAAATCCGAGCCAGCGCACGTCGTGCTCGATCGCGTCGATATATTCCTGCTCTTCCTTGGTCGGGTTGGTGTCGTCGAAGCGCAGATTGCACTGGCCGCCGAATTCCTCGGCGATCCCGAAATTGAGACAGATCGACTTGGCGTGACCGATATGCAGGTACCCGTTCGGTTCCGGCGGAAACCGCGTGACGACCTTTTTGTGCTTTTTGGAGTCAAGGTCGGCCTGCACGATGTCGCGAATGAAGTCGCGCCCTGCCTTCGTTCCGATGGTGTCCGTTATCGCCATTCGTCCAATACCTGCTGCCGCGACGCTCGCAGCGTCTCCGCTCGGCGCCCTATCTGCCAAATCCACCCGCCAACGCCAAGCATTAAGGCTTGCATCAGCCACATCGGGTAAGGCTTTGCTGAAAGGCAAAGATTCGGCGCTGAACCTGGACCGCTTATATGTTACTGGGACGCGCCAAACAAAGCACCTTGGGAAGACGACGCTCCGCAATGCCCGATCAGATCATCACCCGTTTTGCCCCGTCCCCGACCGGATTCCTGCATATCGGCGGCGCGCGCACGGCCCTGTTCAACTGGCTCTACGCGCGCGGCCACGGCGGCAAAATGCTGTTGCGGATCGAGGACACCGATCGTGAGCGCTCCACGCGGGAGGCGATCGAGGCGATCATCAACGGGCTGAACTGGCTGGGCATCACCTGGGACGGCGATATCGTCCATCAATTCGCCCGCGCCGGCCGGCATCGCCAAGCCGTCGAACAGATGCTGGCGCAGGGCAATGCTTATCGCTGCTATGCGACGCCGCAGGAGCTTGAGGAAATGCGCGAGAAAGCGCGCCGCGAGGGCCGCACGCGCCTCTATGACGGGCGCTGGCGCGATCGCGATCCATCCGAAGCACCGCCCGGCGTCAAGCCGACGATACGGCTGCGCGCCCCCCAGACCGGCGAAACAATAGTCGAGGACCAGGTGCAGGGGCGCGTGACCTGGCAGAACGAAAATCTCGACGATTTCGTGCTCCTGCGCTCGGACGGAACGCCGACTTACATGCTGGCTGTTGTGGTCGACGACCACGACATGAACATCACCCACATCATCCGCGGCGACGACCACCTGAACAACGCGGCGCGCCAAACGCAGATTTACAACGCGCTCGGATGGACTGTCCCCGTGATGGCGCATATCCCGCTGATCCACGGACCGGACGGATCGAAACTATCCAAGCGTCATGGGGCGCTGGGCGTCGATGCCTATCGCGCGATGGGCTATCTGCCCGTCGCGGTACGCAACTATCTCGTGCGGCTCGGCTGGAGCCATGGCGACCAAGAGATCTTCTCGACCGAGGAGATGATCGCGCATTTCGACCTGCCGCAGGTCGGCCGCTCGCCGGCACGTTTCGACTTCGCCAAGCTCGAGAGCATCAACGGCCATTACATGCGTGCGACGAGCAGCGAAGACATGCTGGCGGTGCTCGAGCAGGCCCTGCCGCATATCGCGGGCGGAGACGCGCTCAGCGCCAAGCTGACGCCGGAACTGCGAACGACGCTTCTCACCGCGATGCCAGCCCTCAAAGAGCGCGCCAAGACGCTGATCGAACTGCTCGACAGCTCGCGCTTTCTCTGGGCCAATCGGCCCTTGGTCATCGAGGACAAGGCCAAAGCCGTGCTGACCGCAGAGGCCAAGGCGTTGCTGACCGCGCTGGCTGTCAAATTCCAGGCCCTGGCGGACTGGAAGGCGGCCAGCGCCGAGGCGGCCGTCCGCGAACTGGCCGAGGAATCCGGGGTCAAGCTCGGAGCGCTGGCGCAACCTTTGCGAGCCGCGCTCACCGGCCGCGCCACCTCGCCCGGAATCTTCGAGGTTCTCGAACTCCTCGGCAAGGACGAGAGCCTTGCCCGCATCAAGGATGTGGTTTGACACTTTGGTGGCCTTAGCTCTTTGGCTAAGACGCCTGCCGCCGCCGGGTATCTTGCGGCGCAACGTCGGATAAGCTACCCAAAATCGGATCGGTCCAACGACATCGGGAGCCTGCCGGGGCTCGCATCCAGCCCCCGTTTGCGGCGGCTTGGGAACGGTTTTGTGGGCCCGTCTCGAACAAGGACGACTGCCATGGACGCAAAGACGGGCGCGAACACGAAATCCGGCAAGCTTAGTGTCGGCGACCAGAATTGGTCCTTCCCGGTCTATGAGGGAACGATCGGACCCGACGTGGTCGACATTTCGAAGCTCTACGGGTCGGCGGGCATGTTCACCTACGATCCCGGCTTCACCTCGACCGCAAGCTGCGAATCCAAGATCACCTATATCGACGGCGACGAAGGCATCCTTCTCTATCGCGGCTATCCGATCGAGCAACTCGCCGAGCACGGCGACTTCCTCGAGACCTGCTATCTCCTACTCTATGGCGAGCTTCCGACGCCGGCGCAGAAAGCCGATTTCGACAAGCGCGTGAACAACCACACCATGGTTCACGAGCAGATGAGCCGCTTCTTCCAGGGCTTCCGCCGCGACGCGCATCCGATGGCGGTCATGGTCGGATCGGTCGGCGCGCTCTCGGCGTTTTATCACGACTCGACCGACATCTCCGATCCGCATCAGCGGCTCGTGGCCTCGATCCGCATGATCGCAAAAATGCCGACGCTCGCGGCGATGGCCTACAAATACACGATCGGCCAGCCCTTCGTTTATCCGCGCAACGAGCTCGATTACCCTTCCAACTTCCTGCGCATGTGCTTCGCGGTGCCGGCCGAGGACTACAAGGTCAATCCGGTGCTGGCGCGCGCGATGGATCGCATCTTCATCCTGCATGCCGATCACGAACAGAACGCCTCGACCTCGACCGTGCGGCTCGCCGGCTCCTCGGGCGCCAATCCGTTCGCCTGCATCGCTGCCGGCATCGCCTGCCTTTGGGGACCCGCGCATGGCGGCGCCAACGAAGCCGCACTGAAGATGCTGACCGAGATCGGCACCGCCGACCGCATTCCGGAATATGTGCGTCGTTCCAAGGACAAGAACGATCCGTTCCGCCTGATGGGCTTCGGCCACCGCGTCTACAAGAATTACGACCCGCGCGCGAAGATCATGCAGAAAACCTGCCATGAGGTTCTGGCCGAAGTCGGCCACAAGGACGATCCGCTGCTCGAAGTCGCGATGGAGCTCGAGCGCATCGCGCTGCACGACGACTATTTCATCGAGAAGAAGCTTTATCCCAATATCGATTTCTATTCGGGCATCACGCTCAAGGCGATGGGATTCCCGACCTCGATGTTCACCGTGCTGTTCGCGGTCGCCCGCACAGTCGGCTGGATCGCGCAGTGGAAAGAAATGATCGAGGATCCGCACCAGAAGATCGGCCGCCCGCGTCAGCTCTATACCGGTGCGACGCGCAGGGACTATGTTCCCTCGTCGGCCCGAAAAGCTTAAGCGGCGACCCCGCGGCCGTTTTTCTGGACGGCGGCTGCGCCGTCATAGGCCCAGGTGAGATAAGACGCACCCCAGGTGAAGCCGCCGCCGAACGCGGCGAGGATCAATCGGTCGCCGGTCTTGAGCCGGTCCTCATAATCCGAAAGACAAAGGGGAATCGTCGCCGCAGTGGTATTGCCGTATTTCTGGATCGTCATCATCACGCGATCCATCGGCAGCCCCATCTTCTCGGCCGTCGATTCAATGATGCGCCGGTTGGCCTGATGCGGCACCAGCCACTGGATCATGTCGGAGCGCAGGTTGTTGCGCGACATGATCTCGCTCGACACTTCCGCCATTTTCGCAATCGCGAATTTGTAAACGGCGGCGCCTTCCTGATGAACGTAATGCATGCGCTTGGCGACGGTCTCCGCGTTCGGCGGCAACCGGCTTCCACCGGCTTTCTGATGCAGATGGATCATGCCCGAGCCGTCGGAACGGATCAGCGTGTCCATGATGCCTTCGCCGTTCGGTGACGGCTCGACCAGAACGGCGCCGGCGCCGTCGCCGAAAATCACGCAGGTGGCACGATCGGTATAATCGATGATCGCGGACATTTTGTCGGCGCCGACCACCACGACCTTGCGGCATTGTCCGGTCGCGACGAATTGCGACGCAACGCTGATCGCATAGATGAAACCGGAGCACGCGGCCTGCACGTCGAAACTGCCGACGGGCCCCAAGCCCACCATGTCGGCGATCAGATTGGCGGTCGAGGGAAAGACGAAATCCGGTGTGGTAGTGGCGCAGATCAGGAGGTCGATCTCTGACGGCTTCGTCCCGGTGCGCTTGAACAAACCGCGCACTGCCTCCGCGCCCATATGCGAGGTGCCAAGCCCCTCACCCTTGAGGATGCGCCGCTCCTTGATGCCGGTGCGCTCGGTGATCCAGGCGTCCGAGGTATCGACCATGCGGGCGAGCTCGGCATTGGTCAGAATGAATTCCGGCAAATACCCGCAAACTCCTGTAATTGCTGCAGTTTTTGGAAGGTGGCCGTTGGCCTTCATTGCCGGCTACTCTGCGCGACGCGGGTGTGAGGCGGCAAATTACGCATTTCGGCGGCCGGACGCCAGCCTTTCAGTCAGGAACCTGCCATCAGGATAAATGCAGGGCTTCAGGCACGCGCCTGCGCGCGGCTTCCGCCAGAACGATCTGCGCGGCATGACGGGCCGGCTCGACCTTGCCGATTTCCATGATCGCGTCGAGCTTGCGGAACGCCTCAACCTGTCGCCGCCGTTCGGGGCTGTCACGGAACAGCGGCAACAGCGCGTCCGACAATTTCTGCGGCGTGCAATCCTCCTGGATGAATTCCGGCACGATATTTTCGCGGAGTACCAGATTGGCGAGGATGGCCGACGACACGGTAATGAGCCGGCGCGCTACGGCAGCCTCGAACCGCGAGACCTTGTAGGCCGTGACCATCGGCACACCCGACATCGCAAGCTCAAGCGTGACCGTTCCGGACTTCGCCAGCGCGACGCGCGCGCGCCGGAATGCAGAGCGCCGGTCCTCACGTTTCACAACGACCTGCGGCCGCAATGGCCAATTCGCCGTTTCGCGGATGATGGCATCGGCAAGGTGCGAGGTTGTAGGAATGACGATGTCGATTGGCCAGATCTGTTTGGCGATGCGCTCCACAGCGCGTTGGAAGGGCTCGGTGAGACGCTTGATTTCGCCTTTGCGGCTGCCCGGCAACACCAGAAGGATCGGTGGGGGAGACTCGCGCCGGCTCGCTTCGTCCGCATTCGGCCGCAACTCGTCGATCTGCTCCACCAGCGGATGGCCGACATAGGTGCAAGGCGGGCCGCCAAGCTTCTTGTGTGCCTCCGGCTCGAAGGGCAGCAGCGCCAGGACATGATCGATATAGCGGCGCATGGCCTTGGCACGCCCCGGCCGCCACGCCCAGACCGACGGGGATACATAATCGACGATCGGTATCGCCGGATTGGCGCGGCGCACGCGGCGCGCCACGCGATGGGTGAAATCCGGACTATCGATGATCACCATGACGTCGGGCTGCGCGGCAACGGCCGCCCGCCAGGTCTGGCGGATGCGCTTGATGATCATCGGCAACCGCGCGGGGATCGCCGCGAAGCCGACAATGGCGAGTTCGTCGATGCGGAACAGCGACGGCAAGCCTTCCGCCGCCATTTCATAGCCGCCGACGCCGGCGAACTCGATCGCGTCGCCATGCGCGACCCTGAGCGAGCGCATCAGCGCCGCGCCAAGCCGGTCTCCGGATTCCTCGCCCGCAACGATGAAGACTTTCATATCGCACCGCCGCCAAATCCAACGACGAAGAGACCTGACCGATCGGCAACCTCCACAATGCGCTCCGGCTCCGCGACAATCGTCCCGCCGGCGGTCACCGCAAGACCGGCAAGGCCGGCGCGTTTGACCCCTTCGATCGTGCGCGGCCCGATCGACGGTAAATCGAAGCGCCGGTCCTGCGTCGGTTTTGGCGCCTTGATCAGCACGCCAGCGCCCTCACCCGCGCGAATCCGGCCGTTTTTGCGAAGCTCCGCGACACGCTCCAGCATCTGATCGGTGCCTTCGGCCGCTTCCAGCGCGAGGACATGATTGCCAGCAACAACCACCGCTTGCCCAATATCGAAAGGACCGGTCGCATGCAAAATCTCGATACCGCGCGCGATATCGGCTTCGTCACGCGTCGATGGCCGCTTCGCCCCAAGGGGCCCCGCCGGCATCAGGATTTCCGGCGCCACCTCGTGCGCGCCCATCACGCGGAAACCCTGCTCTTCGACCAAGCGGACAACGCCGGAAATCAGGTGATCGTCACCACCATAGAACAGACGGACAATTCTCGGCATCAAACGCAACGTCATCCAGTCGAGGCGGATTTCACGGATCGCGGGGCGCACGACCGTGCCGATGAAGATCACGTCACGGCAGCTTTCCTTGCGCGCGGTCCGCACGACGTAACCCATCTGACCGATGCGCACCCAATAATGCGGATATCGCTCGACCGCCTCGGCATCTGCAAACGGATGCAGAGGAAACAGGATTGCGCGGCGGCCCTGCCGGATCAACGCATCCGCGACAACGAAAGGAAAACTCCCGCCGCCGCAAATGATCGCGACCGGCCCTGTCCCGACCGGCGGGACAGCCTCGTTCATGAGGCTGAGCCATCCGCCATGGCGGCTTCGGCGGCCGGCGCCGCCTGCCAGGACTTCATCAGCGGCCGCGGTCCGCCCGCACGGATGAACTCAATGATCTTCACCACCACCGGATCGGATGCGTATTCGCGCGCGACCTGCTCGATGCGATCCTTGTGATGACCGGACGTCATGAACAGGTTGCGATAGGCCTGTCGCAGACGCTGGATGTCGAAGCGCGAATAGCCGCGGCGGCGTAATCCGACAACGTTCAGACCATCCAGCATGCCGCGCTGACCGATCGCAAATCCGTACGGAATGACGTCGGCACCGATGCCGGTCATTCCCGCGATCATGGCGCCCTCGCCGATCCGCACGAATTGATGGACGGCGGAATTGCCGCCGAATGTGACATGATCCTCGACCAGACAATGTCCGCCCAACGCCGCATTGTTGGCCATCGTCACGTTGTTGCCAACGGCGCAATCGTGGCCGACATGCGAGCCCACCATGAACAGGCACTTGTCGCCGACCGCGGTCAGGCCGCCGGCATCCTCGGTGCCGGTATTCATGGTCACGCTTTCGCGGATCTCGCAATCGGCACCGATCACGAGCTTCGTCGGGCCGCCGCGATACTTGACCGATTGCGGCGGGGTGCCGAGCGAGGCGAAAGGATAGATTTTGGCGCGCGGGCCGACGTTCGTGTGGCCGGTGATGTGGACATGCGAGAATAGCCGGCTTCCCTCGCCGATCGAGACATTGGCCTCGATCACGCAATAGGGTCCGATCGTCACATCGTTGCCGATCACCGCCCCATGGGCGACTCGCGCACTCGGATCAATCAACGTCATCTAAATCCTCACGAGTCCACGATCATGGCGCCGACTTCGGCCTCGGCGACGATTTCGCCCGCGACTTTCGCGACGCCGACATACCACCACATGTTCTTGCGCCGCGCCTTCTTGGTCATGTGGTACTCAAGCGTGTCTCCGGGCCGCACCTGTTGGCGGAACTTGGCCTTGTCGATGGTCAGGAAGAACACGTGCTTTGACGGTCCCTTGATGCCGCCGGCAATGCAAAGCACGCCCGCCGTCTGTGCCATGCCCTCGATGATCAACACACCCGGAAAGACCGGGTTGCCCGGAAAATGACCCATGAATTGCGGCTCGTTGGCCGTCACATTCTTGATGCCAATGGCGAACTCATCGCTGCGCATGGAGTGCACGCGATCGACCATCAGAAACGGATACCGGTGCGGCAGCGATTCCAGAATTTTCCCGATATCGGCAGCTTCAACAACCTGTCCGGATTCGTTCATGAACGCTTCTCATTGATCGTCCGACTTGGCATCGCCGCCGTCTGACGGCGCGCCCTTCCTTGCAAGCCGCTCGACGGCCTTCATTTCACGAAACCATTGCTTAGCCGGTTTTGCCGGTAGTCCGCCATAGCGGCCGCCGGGAGGCACGATGCCGTGGGCTACGCTCGCGGCCGCAAGCTGGGCTCCTTCGCCGATGGTCGAATGAGGGCTCGATCCTGACCGCGCGCCGAGCATGACGTAATCGCCAAGCGTCGAACTGCCGGCAAGTCCGCTTTGCGCGACGATGATGCAATGACGTCCAATCGAAACGTTGTGCGCGATCTGGACGTGATTGTCGATCTTGGTGCCCTCGCCGATCACCGTGTCGCGGATCGCGCCGCGGTCGATCGCCGTACCCGCCCCGATCTCGACATCGTCCTGGATGATCACGCGCCCGACTTGCGGGACCTTGACGTGACCCGCCGGACCTGGAGAGAAGCCGAAGCCGTCCTGCCCGATGCAGCATCCGGCGTGAATGATCGCACGATCGCCGATCAGGGCATGCGTGATCGAGACATTGGGGCCGATCGCACAATCGCGGCCGATTTTTACATTCGCCCCGATCGCGGCGCCGGCGCCGATCACCGTGCCTGACCCGATTTCCGCCCGTGGCCCGATGACGGCGCCCGGGTCGACGGTAACGCCACTTTCCAGGCGCACGCTTGGATGGATATAGGCGCCGGGAGCCACGCCTTCGCCTTGAAAGAGCGAGGATGGTCGCAGCGCATCCGGGTACAGCGCGCGCGCCGCCGTAACGAAGGCCCGGTAAGGATCGCGCGTGATCAGGAGCGGCAACGACGCCGGCGCTTCCGAGGCAAAGCGCTCGGAGATCAGGCATGCCCCGGCGCGCGTGCTGCGCAGGCCGGCCGCATACTTGACGTTGTCGAGGAAGGTCAGTTCGTACGGACCGGCGCGATTGAGTGGGGCAAGACCTCCGATCACGCGGCCGGCCTCGACCGGCCCGCGCGGCGCGGCGCCGGTCATGTCCGCGATCGCGCCGACGGTCAATCCGGCCCGGGGCTTGAAGAAAAACGGCTCGGTCATGCCAATACTATAACCGACCGTCCTGCGGCCGTGATCAGAATTTGGTGCCGCCGCCGAAACGGAATTGCTGCACCCGGTCGTAGCTTTCCTTGGTAATCGGGAAGGAATAGTCGAACCGCATCGGTCCGAATGGTGAATCCCAGACCAGGCCGACGCCGACCGATGAGCGGACGGAGTTGGTATCCGCAAACGTCATCGTCTCGCCGGTCGCCGGATAGAAGGTCGGCCCCTTATAGTCCCAGACCGAGCCGGCATCAGCGAACACCGCGCCCTTCAAGCCGATCTCTTTGGGAATGAAGTAGAGTGGAACCTGGAATTCAAGGCTGGCGCCCCAATACATCGTGCCGCCGAGCGCGTCTCCGGTATAGCCCGGCGTCGTATCGCGCGGGCCGATGCCGCTCGACGCAAATCCGCGCACGAGATTTGGACCCATTTTAAAGCTGTCCAACATGCGCACTTGGCCACTCTGGTCGCCCCAGCCATCGATGTGACCGGCCTGCAAGCGGATGAGATTGACGATGTCCGGGATCCATTCGGAATAGAAGCGCGTGTCGACCGTCGAGCGGATGAAATTCGTGTCGCCGCCGACGCCAGCGAAGTCTTGCTTGAAGTCGGCGATCATGCCGCGGGTCGGCGCCTTGTTGTTGTCGAGCGTGTTGTATTGGATCGAATAGCCGACGAGCGACGTGAGCGTCGAGCCTTGCGCCAGCTCGACACGAACCGGGATCGACGCTTCGCCGTTGGTCACGCAGGTCGAACCCGCCGTGATCGGGAATGGCCCGCCGATACAGTCGTTGAGAATTGCGGGCAGTTCGATCTTCTGTTCATAGATCGAATAGCGCAGTTGCAAATTCAGGTCCTCGCGCAACGAGAATCCGAGCCGCACCGCGCCACCGAGCGTGCGCTGATCATAGGATTGATAGCTATTGGCCGTGCGCTCCTTGCCGAACAGATCGAGGCCGAGCGCGATGCGCTGGCCCATCAAATAAGGCTCGACGAAGCTCAGTTCGAAACCCTTCGCATACTGGCCGTAGGTGACCGACGCGCGCGCGAGTTGACCGCGCCCGAGCAAGTTGCGCTCGCCAATCGAAACTTCGCCCAGCCAGCCATCCGCGGTCGAATAGCCGCCTGCGATAGAGAAGTCGCCGGTCGGCTGTTCGACGACATTCACGTTGAGCACGATGCGATCAGGCGCCGAACCGGGCTCATTCGTTATCTTCACCGACTTGAAGTAGTTGAGGTTCTTCAGACGGCGCTCGGCGCGGTCGACAAGCGCGCGATTGTAGGCGTCGCCTTCACCGATATCGAACTCCCGGCGGATGACGTAATCGCGGGTGCGCGTGTTGCCGGTGATGTTGATGCGCTCGATATAGGCGCGCGCGCCCTCTTCGACCGCGAACACGATATTGATCGTGCGCGTCTCGAAATTCCGGTCGCCGCGCGGCCGCACCGACGCGAACGGATAGCCGCGTTTGGCGATTTCGATCGATGCTTCCTCGACGCTCTTTTCGACGGCCTCGGCGTTGTAATAGTCGCCGGATTTGACGCGCAGGCTGCGGCGTAGGGATTCCGGATCCACGAGTTGCACGTTCGATTGCACTTCGACCGCGCCGAAGCGATAGCGGTCGCCTTCCTCGATCGTGAAGGTGACGACGAAACCTTTCGCGCCAGGTTCGAATTCCGCCGACGCGGAGACGATCCGCACGTCAGCGAATCCGTTCTTGAGATAGAAGCGCCGCAGCAGATCGCGATCCGCCTCGACCCGGTCGGCGTCGTAGATGTCGGTGTTCTTCAGGAAGCTCAGGAAATTGGATTCACTGGTCTTGATGACGTCCTTGAGCCGCTGATCGCCATAGGTGCGGTTGCCAACGAAGCGGATCGTCTTGACACCGGTCTTGACGCCCTCGTTGATTTCGAAAACGAGATCGACGCGATTGTTCGGCAGCTCGATGATTTTCGGCGTCACGGTCACGTCGAACCGGCCGGTGCGGCGATAGATCTCGACCAGCCGCGCAGTGTCGGCTTGCACCAGAGGACGCGAGAAAGTGCCGCGCGGCTGGGACTGCACCTCGGCCATCAATTGCTCGTCTTTGACCCGCTTGTTGCCTTCGAACGCGATGCGGTTGATGACCGCGTTCTCGACGACGGTGACGATGATCTTGCCGCCGGCCTGCCGGATACGCACGTCCTGGAACAGGCCGGTCGCGTAGAGACCCTTCAGGCCCTGATCAATCTGCACCGCATCGAGGCGGCCGCCGGGTCCGGGCTGGAAATAAGAACGGATCGTTTCCGCCTCGACGCGGCGGTTGCCTTCGACAACGACGTTAGACGATTGGGCATAGGCGATAGACGGCGCAACGACGCCGGACACAGCGCAGCCAAAAACGTTCCCCCCGAGGAGGAAGGCAGCAAGGCCCAACCCTCGTACTAACCGCATTCCCATGCACACGCCTTTGTCTACCCTCGGGCCACCCTGCGTGATCATTAAAGCCTTGTTAAGCCGCTTTTGTACAGGGTTTGCTACCCCATGCAAACAAAACCCGCGCCAGGTTTGCCTTTCCCCTCAACAAGTTGCAGCCCCGCCACACGCAATTTGCGGCAGTACACGCCTTACGACGTCCAAAGGTGAATGATGTCGTTAAAGGTTGCAAAAACCATCAACATCAGGACGAAAGCAAGACCGATCCGGAACCCGACTTCCTGGGCCTTTTCCGAGAGTGGCCGGCCGCGAACCGCCTCGATCAGGTAGAACAAAAGGTGCCCGCCATCTAAAAGCGGGATCGGAAACAGGTTGAGAAGGCCGATCGAGACCGACAGGACAGCCGCGAGATCAAGGATCGGACCGAAGCCCAAGGTTGCAACCTGGCCTGAGACCTGCGCGATCCGGATTGGGCCGCCCAGCTGGTCGGCCGACTCCCGGCCGGCGATCATCCGGCCGAGATAGGACATGGTTTGCTCGACCACGAACCAGGTCTTGTCGGTGCCGAGCACGAACGCGTCGATCGGGCCGACCTTTTCGGTTTGGATCTCGTTGGGCGCATTGGATCGGCTGATCCCCAGCACGCCAAGTCGATGCACGTTGCCGAAATTGTCCTTGATTTCGCGCAACGCCGGCGTCGCCTTCAGTGCCGCACGGCTGCCCGCTCGCTCAACAATGACCTGCAGTTCCTGGCCGGCATTGACGCCGACGATTCGCTGCATGTCAGCAAAATTCGCGATCTTGCGCCCGTTGATCTCGACGACGATGTCGCCCGGCTGGAATCCCGCCGCCGCCGCCGCGCTGCCGGGCTGGATCGAGTCCACCCGCGCCGTGGTCGATTGCTTGCCATAGACCATGAAAACGGCGGTAAAGATCACGATCGCCAGAATGAAATTGGCAATCGGCCCCGCCGCCACGATCGCGGAACGGTTCAGCACATTCTGATGATGGAAGCTTTCGCGTTTCTCGCTCGGGGTCATCCTCGCGGTCGTTTCCGGATCCGGAACGCTCGCGGCATTCTCATCGCCGAAAAATTTTACGTAGCCGCCAAGCGGAATGGCCGACAGCTTCCAGCGCGTGCCGTGACGATCGTTGAATCCGAAAAGTTCAGGACCGAACCCAACCGAGAAAACCAGAACGCGCACGCCACACCAGCGCGCCACCAGAAAATGGCCGAGTTCGTGGAAAAACACGACGACCGTCAGGACGAACAGGAACGGCAGCAGCCAACCCGCGAATCCGCCGCCCCAAAAGCTGAAATTCCCGAGAAAGTCGAAACTCATCGAAACCGTCCCCCAACACCGTTCGTGTGGTTAAGAAGCCTTTATACCGATTTCGGGCAAGAGACCCGAGGCCAGCGATCTGGAAACATGGTCAACGGAAAGTGCATCTTCGACACTGGCCGGCTCTTTCGAGAGACCCTCACGGGCCGCCGCCTCGAGCGTCGCCTCCACGAGCGCCGGAATGGCGGCAAATCCGAGGCGTCCGGCGAGAAATTCGGCAACTGCGATCTCGTTCGCCGCATTCAGCACCGTCGGTGCTGCCCCGCCCGCCTCAAGCGCAGCGCGCGCGAGCGCGAGCGCCGGAAATCGCTCAAGGTCCGGTGTCTCGAACGACAGATTTGCGACTTTCGACCAATCCAGTCGCGCGGCCGCGTCTCCAAGGCGCTGAGGCCATGCGAGACAATGTGCGATCGGTACACGCATGTCGGGTGGACCAAGTTGCGCGACAATGGAACCGTCGTGGAATTCGACCATCCCGTGCACGATCGATTGCGGGTGCACGAGGATGTCGATCTGATCGGACGGCAACGCAAACAGGTGATGCGCCTCGATCAGTTCCAGGCCCTTGTTCATCAGCGTCGCGGAATCGATCGTGACCTTCGCGCCCATCGACCAATTGGGATGTCGCAACGCCTGTTCAGGCGTTGCAGCGCGAATGGTTTCCATCGAGGCCTCGCGAAACGGACCGCCCGACGCGGTCAGGATCACGCGGCGCACTTCGTTACGACCGCCGGCCGACATCGCCTGAAACAACGCGTTGTGTTCGGAATCGACCGGAAGCACGGTTGCACCCTTCGCGGCTGCACGACGCATGAACAACCCGCCGGCGCAAACGAGACATTCCTTGTTGGCCAGCGCGACCATGGCGCCGCGCTCGGCGGCGGCAAGCGTCGGCCGCAAACTGGTGGCGCCGGTGATCGCGGCCATCACCCAATCGGCCGGACGCGACGCAGCCTCGACAATCGCCTCGTCGCCGGCGCCGGTCTCGATGCCTGAGCCCGCGAGCGCATCCTTGAGATCGCGATAAAGAGATGGATCGGCGATGGCCGCAAACCGCGCGCCGACTTTTCGCGCAAGCGCCGCGAGCGCCGCGACATTGCGGTGCGCGGTGACAGCCTCCACGCGATAACGATTGGGCTCCGTGCCAAGGAGGTCGACAGTGCTGGCGCCGATCGAGCCGGTCGCGCCGAGAATGCTCACCGAGCGGATGGTTGCCTTCGCAGCCATCCGCGAGCGCGCGAGCTTGCTGTCGTTGCTCATTGTCTCACCAACCGATCAAGCCTTGCGCCGACGCATCCCACCCGCCGCGCACGGCGCCGATGACAAGCGCCGCAACCACGGCCGTTGCAAATCCGTCGAGGCGGTCCATCACGCCGCCATGCCCGGGAATGAGCGCGCTGGAATCCTTGGCGTTGAAAATCCGTTTCATGCGGGACTCAAATAAATCGCCGGCCTGCGATACCGCTGACAGCGCCACCGCGACCAAGGCGATCGTGAAACCGGTGCGCGGGTTTGACGGCATCACGACAGCTCCACCCGCCAGGATCGCACCGATGATGCCGCCGATCGCGCCCGACCAGGTCTTGTTAGGGCTGATCGAGGGCGCAAGCTTCGGACCGCCAATCGCCCGGCCGGCGAAATAAGCAAAGATATCGGTCGCCCAGACCACGGCGAAGACGAACACGATCGCAAAAAATCCGGTGCGATCGTCGCCGCGGATCATGACCGGCGCGATGACCAGCATGCTTGCATAGCCGACACCGGCGGCGGTCCAGACCGCATTGCGCGCCGAAATAATGGCCGCACCAAGCGCACCCAGTGCCGCGATCATCAGCGCCACATCGGCGCGGTCATTCATCAGCAGAAACGCCTGAATAGCGATCGCGCAACAGCCGGTGATCAGCGCGCCCCGATGGCCGGCCGGATGCACAAGCCCGGTCCATTCCCACCAGACAGCGATCGCCGCCGCGGTCCAGAAAATCGTGAAGGTCCAGCCGCCGAGATAGGCCGCGCCGATCGCGATCGGCGCCAGCACAGCGGACGACACGACCCGCAACAGAAGATTACGCGAGCCCGGCTTTGCGGCGGCGATGTCAGGCATCGTTATGTGCCCGACTGCGCGGCGAGCCCGCCGAAACGGCGCTCGCGTCTGCGGTATTCGGTGATCGCGCTTTCGAGCGCGGCGCGGTCAAAATCCGGCCAATGCACGGGAAGAAAAACGAGCTCGCTATAGGCCGCCTGCCAGAGGAGAAAATTCGACAGGCGTTGCTCGCCGCTCGTGCGGATAATCAGATCCGGATCCGGCAGGTCTGCGGTGTCGAGAAAAGTGTTCAGCGTGTCGGCATTGATCTGCGCGGGATCGAGCATGCCGGCCGCGCTCTGTTCGGCCATGCGCTTGACCGCCCGCGCAATTTCCTGGCGCGCACCGTAGTTGAAAGCGACAACAAGCGTCAGGCGATTGTTCTCTTTCGTCAGCGCCTCGGCCTCTTCCAACAAGCGCCGGATATCCGCATCGAGATCGTCGCGCTCGCCGATGATGCGCACGCGCACGCCGCTCTTATGCAGGTCGGCAAGGTCGTTGCGCACGAATCGCTTCAGCAAGCCCATCAGGTCGCGGATTTCGGATGCCGGCCGCGACCAGTTCTCCGCGCTGAAGGAAAAAATCGTCAGCACCGCGATACCGAGATCGCCCGCCGCCCGCACCGTCTGGCGCAGCGCCTCGACACCTCGGCGATGGCCCTCGCCGCGCGGCAATCCGCGCGCCGACGCCCAGCGGCCGTTGCCGTCCATGATGATGGCGACGTGACGCGGAACCTCGATTCCGTCGAGCGCGCTGGCAGCGGTGTCGGGCCTGGACATCGGGATCGGTCTTCGCACCCTTCTCCTCAGACGGTGAGGATTTCCTTTTCCTTGGTCGACAGCGTGCCGTCGACGTCATGGATCATCTGGTCGGTGACTTTCTGAATCTCGCCGGACAGCCGCTCGTGATCGTCCTCACTGATCTTGTGATCCTTTTCCTGCCGCTTGATGACGTCGAGCGCATCGCGCCGCACATGACGGACTGCGACGCGGGCGGCTTCCGCATATTTATGCGCGACCTTGACCAATTCCTTGCGGCGCTCCTCGTTCAGTTCGGGAATGCGAAGCCTGATCGTCTGTCCCTCGGTCTGCGGGTTCAAGCCCAGATTGGCATTGGTGATCGCTTTCTCCACCGCATGCACCAGGGACTTGTCCCAGACCGAAACGCTGATCATGCGCGGCTCAGGGACACTCACGGTGGCGACCTGCACGATCGGCATGTGGGTGCCGTAGGCGTCGACCTGCACCGGATCGAGCAGATGCGCCGAAGCGCGGCCGGTCCGCAAACCCGACAGCTCGGTCTTGAGAACCTGCAGCGCGCCCTGCATGCGCCGCTTGACCTCGTTCAAATCATGCATGTCCGCTGTCATTGTCTTACTCTCAATCAAAGGCCTGCCGGATCGGCCGTTCTTGCGATCAAGGTTGCCAGCCGGGGATCAAATGGATCCGGCTTTATTCGCCGACAACCGTAGAAACACCCTTGCCGCTCAATACCTTCGCGATAGCACCCGGCTCACCGATCGAAAACACAATGATAGGCATACGGTTTTCGCGGGCAAGCGCGAAGGCGGTGGCATCCATGACTTTGAGGTTCTTCTCGATGGCCTCCTGATGGCTCAGGCGGTCATAGCGCTTGGCGGCCGGGTCGCGTTTGGGGTCGGCACTGTAGACGCCGTCGACGTTGGTAGCTTTCAGGACCGCATCGCATTCCAGTTCGCAGGCGCGCAAAACGGCCGTGGTGTCGGTCGTGAAATGCGGATTGCCGGTCCCGCCCGACAGCACCACGATCCGGCCCTCGGACAGATGCTTGCGCGCGCGCTGATTCGAATAGGACTCGCAGGCCTGCGGAACCGCGAGCGCCGAAAGAGAGCGCGCCGAGGCGCCGGCGCGCTCGATCGCGGCTTCGAGCACGAGACCATTCATGATGGTCGCGAGCATGCCCATCATGTCGCCGGTCTGACGCGACACGCCACGCGCGGAGACTTCCACGCCGCGGAAGATATTGCCGCCGCCCACCACGACGCCAATCGCGATGCCAAGTTTCTGTGCGGCGACAAGGTCGGCGGCGACGCGCTCAATGGTCGCCTGATCGATGCCTGCGCCCTGATGGCCGGCCAGCGCCTCACCGGACAACTTCACGATGACGCGACGATGGATCGGCTGGCTCATGGACGATCACCCTCGCAGTCAGCGTCCCGTGAATGTCAGGACCGAAAACGCAATCAAGCCTTGGCAGCGGCCGCGACTTCGGCGGCGAAATCCGATTCCTGCTTCTCGATGCCTTCGCCGAGCGCGTAGCGGACAAAGCCCGTGACCTTGATCGGGCCGCCGACCTTGCCTTCGGCCTCCTTGAGCGCCTGCGCGACCGACTTGTCGGGCTCGTGGATGTAGGCCTGCTCGAGCAAGGTGACTTCCTTGTAGAAGGTCTTGATGCCGGATTCGACAATCTTGTCGATCACGTTCGCCGGCTTGCCCTGCTGCTTATATTTGTCGGCCATCACGTCCTTCTCGCGCGCGATCACGGCCGGATCGAGCCCGGCGACGTCGACGGCTTGCGGGTTGGCGGCGGCGACATGCATCGCAACCAGACGGCCAAGCGCCGCAAGCTCGGCCGCATTGCCCGAAGACTCGAGTCCGACCAGCACACCGATCTTGCCGAGACCGTCGGACACCGACGAATGCACATAGCTGCCGATCGCACCCTTGCCGACCGACAATTCCGCAGCGCGGCGCAGCGACATGTTCTCGCCGATGGTCGCGATCGACGACGCGATCGCTTCATCGACGGTCATGCTGCCAGCTTTCGCCGCCTTGATCTTGCCGATATCGGTCCCGGAAGAGAGCGCCACATCCGCGATCAGCTTGACCAAGCCCTGGAAGTGATCGTTGCGCGCGACAAAGTCGGTTTCTGCGTTGACTTCGACTGCGACGCCCTTGGTGCCGGAAATCTTCACGCCGATCAGGCCTTCGGCGGCCACGCGACCGGATTTCTTCGCAGCTTTCGCAAGGCCTTTCTTGCGCAGCCAATCGATCGCCGCTTCCATGTCGCCGTTGGCCTCGTTGAGCGCAGCTTTGCAGTCCATCATGCCTGCGCCGGTCTTCTCGCGCAGTTCCTTGACCATTGCCGCGGTGATTTCAGCCATTGTCAGACTATCCGGTTGCCGTCGGAGAACTAAGGGGATACGCGGAGGCTGCAAGCTCCGCGCATCGCGATTATTCCGCTTCCGCGGTGATGGTCTTCGCTTGCGCGATCCAGCCTTCGATACGGCCGGGCAATCCAACTTCGTCGCCGATCTTCTCGGCGGCGGCGGGCTTCAAATTCGCAATCTGCTCGAAATGGAAGATGCCGAGATCGTTCAGCTTCTTCTCGATTGCGGGCGAGACATGCGCGAGTTTTTTGAGATCGTCGGCGACGCCACGCGGTCCCGGCAGCACTTCCCACCCGCTGTCGTCCGCGGGCAGTTCGTCGACGAGCGGCTGCGCTGCCGCACCGGTGTCGATGCCGCGCTCACCATGCGAACGGGAGATGCCGTCGATCGCGGCCTTGGCCACGAGATCGCAATAGAGCGTCAGCGCGCGGCTGGCGTCATCATTGCCCGGGACTGGGAAATTGATGCCGTCCGGATCGCAGTTGGTGTCGACGATCGCGGCGACCGGGATGTTCAGCCGGCGCGCTTCCTTGATCGCGATGTCTTCCTTGTTGGTGTCGATCACGAACAGCATGTCGGGCAAGCCGCCCATGTCCTTGATGCCGCCGAGCGAACGGTCGAGCTTGTCGCGCTCGCGCTGCAGGTCGAGGCGCTCTTTCTTGGTGTAGCCGCCGGCTTCGTTCGAGGAGAGCATCTCTTCGAGCTTGCGCAGCCGCGCGATCGAACCGGAAATCGTCTTCCAGTTGGTCAGCGTGCCGCCGAGCCAGCGCGAGTTGACGTAGTACTGCGCGCTCTTCTTGGCGGCATCGGCGATGGCGTCCTGTGCCTGGCGCTTGGTGCCGACGAACAGGATGCGCCCGCCCTTGGCGACCGTCTCGGAGACAGCTTCGAGCGCACGATGCAGCATCGGCACGCTCTGGGCGAGATCGATGATGTGGATGTTGTTGCGGGTGCCGAAGATGAACTCGCCCATCTTCGGGTTCCAGCGGTGGGCCTGGTGGCCGAAATGCGCGCCAGCTTCCAAGAGCTGACGCATCGAAAAGTCAGGTAACGCCATCGGTCTTCTCCGGTTGATCCGCCGCGGAACTGTGAGCCCCTCGGAACTGAGAGGGCCACCGGACGGCCAAAAGGCCCGTTGTTGGGGCCGAAAGCCATGATCCGCGTGTGATATGGCGCGGCTTATAGCGGCCGAAGCCTTGCAATGCAAGGAAAACGGTCCGGTTCCGCGCCTTGGCCACCTCATTCCGGAGCGCGGACCCCGCCCGCCTGCCTGCCCTCGAACAGCGAGCCCGTAAGATCGTTTAGCGACGGCCGCGGCAGCGCCGAGAACGGCAATGGCCGCGTCACGTCCATGGCCGCAAGGCCGAGCCGCGCGGTGAGCAATCCATTGAGCACGCCCTCGCCCAGCCGCGCCGAAAGTTTCGCGGCCACGCCATGGCCGATCACCTGCTGGATAATGCTGTCGGTCGCCGCCATGCCGCCGGTCACCGCGAGATGCGAGATGACATGGCGGAACAGCCGGATGAAGCCGAGCATGCCCGGCCGCGCGCCGTAGAGCGTCGCGAGCTTGCGGATCAGACTCACCGCATTGAACAGGACGAACAGCATGTCGATGGAAGCCCGCGGCGACACCGCGGTGATGACCGAGACGCGCTTCGCCGCCGCGCCGATCAGGCGGCGCGCCTCCGCATCGAGCTGCGGCATCAATTCGCGTTCGGTCAGGTGCACGAGATCGCGCCCATCGATGATGTCATTGCGATGGTTTTCGAGCCGCGCGCGGCCGCGCGCGAGATTCGGCATCCGGCGCGTCAGACTGAGCAACTCGCCGACTACGGCCTGACCCTGGACGCGATCGTCGCTTTCGATCGCGCGCGCGGCGTGCGCCCGCGCGGTATCGACCGAAGCGAGCCGGGCCAGCCCTGCAAGCTCCCGAGTGAGGATCGCGAGCAAGGCGAGGCCCGCGATGCCGGCGAGGATCGCGGCGGCATAGCCGAGCGCGGGTGAGTACGAGAGCAAATCCGTGACCAGCCGCACGACGGCAAGGCCAAGGCCCATCACCACCAGGCCGCTGACCGCCGACCAGAACAGCGCGCCCCAGCGTATCCACCATCGTTTGGGCTTTGCAGGCGCGGCCGGAATCACGGCCGGGATGCCGAATTGGTCGTCGAGATCGCGCAGCATCGACAGATCTTCGGCCGCGGCCGGGGATTCCAGCGTCACGTCCGGGTCCTGCAGCGTGAAGGTTGCGGGCTTGCGGCCTTTGACAGAAGCGCTCATTGCAGCCGGTCTCCGATGAGGAATTGCAGCGCGCGATCGAAGCGAATGTGCGGCAGAGCCGGCTCGCCCTCCTCCGTCATTTCAAGGAGCGGCGGCCGGAAGCGCAGGAAACGCAGGTCCGCCTCGCCCGCGGCCGGATCAGACGCCTTCGAGAAGAGCTGCTCGGGGTCCGCCGGAAGGTCGCCCGGAAACACGACCACTTCGGTTTTGCCGTCAAAGACCTTGGCGCCGGCTTTCTCGCCCGCGGCCGCGACGCCGGCGATCGACGGCAAATTCTCGCCCCTGCGCGAGACCATCGCCTCGCGCGTCGCACGCACCGCCGCGAGCGCAACGACGTCGATCGCGGCGCCGGAAAATTCGGCGCGGGCAACCGCACAGCCGACCATGCGCCGCAAGATGGCTTCGAGGCGATCGTGACTGGAATGGTGCAGATGATCGGCCTTGGTCGCAGCGAACAGCACCTTGTCGGCACGCGGCGAGAACATCGCACTCAGCAAGGTGCGCCGCCCGACCTGGAAACAGCCAAGGATGTCGGTCAACGCACTCTCCAGATCTTGCACCGCATGCGGCCCGGCATTGAAGGCCGCCAGCGCATCGACCAGCACCAGCTGGCGGTCGAGCCGCTGGAAATGGTCGACAAAGAACGGCCGCACCACGAGGTCCTTGTAGGCTTCATAGCGTCGCCGCATCATCGACCAGAGCGAGCCGGTTTTTCGCTCGGCGCCTTCCGGCAGATCGAGTGGCGCGAAGGTCAGCGCTGGCGATCCATCGAGGTCGCCGGGCATGAGGAAGCGCCCCGGCGGCAAGACGCTCATGGCGAAACGATCGTCGCGGCAGGCGCGCAGATACTGCGTGAACAACCGCGCCGCCTCGATCGCGTCATTCTCGTCGGCCTGCGCAAGCGGATCGAGCGTCCGCAGATGCGCGTGCCAGGATTTGGCCAGCGCATCGTGCGGCGCCTGCCGCGAGCGCGCCAAGGCGTCCGCCGACCATTGCTCATAGCTCATGGAGAGCAGCGGCAGGTCGAGCAGCCACTCGCCCGGATAGTCGACGAGATCGAGCGTCAGCGTGCGGTCGGCGCCGCTTTGCGACTGATAGTCGATCACCAGCCGAAGCTCGCTGATCGCTTTCGTCGAATCCGGCCATTGCCGCTCGTCGATCAGCGCGCGCAGATGCTTTTCGTATTCAAAGCGCGGCACGCCGTCGTCGGGCTGCGGCGACAGCCGCGCACCGGCGATCCGGCCGCCAGCATAAGGCTCGAACACCGGAAAGCGCCCGCCGCGCAACAGGCCGTGCACGAGTGCAGTGAGAAACACCGTCTTGCCGGCGCGCGACAGCCCGGTGATCCCGAGGCGGATGGTCGGATTGAAAAGATGC
>CAYJNT010000007.1:37702-40127 GCA_964370945.1 uncultured Hyphomicrobiales bacterium
GCGCCGGCGATCTGCGGCGAGACCTTGAAGCGGCCGGGCAGCCGGATTTCGACTTCGCTGCCGCCCGCGAGCAGCAGGATCATCGAAACATCGCCGCCATCGCCGTTTCCATTACCGTTACCTTGGCCATTGCCCGACGCATGCCGCCCGTTGCCGTTCTTGGTGGCTTCAAGGCGCTTTGCGATGCCTTCGAGCGGGCCCGGATCGCGCAGAAAAATGCGAAGCCCCTTTTGTACTTTCTCCGCCGCCTGATCGAGCCGCTCGGCCGACTGGATGCGCGCGCGCACCTCGTCGCCCTGCGCCTCGGCGGAGAGAAAGAGGAGCACCGCGGCGCCCGGCTCCAGCGTGTCGCGATATTGCATGAGGCCTTCGGAAAAGATCACCGCCTCATATTGCCCGGAGGGGTCAGACAGCCCGATGATTCCCATCTTGTTGCCGGTCTTGGTGCGGCGTTCCATGCGTGACACTACAGTCGCGGCGGTGCGGCCGGCATTGACGCCGTTTTTCACGCTGCGGCAAAACTCCGCCCAGCTCTGCACATTCATGCGCTTGAGCGCTTGCGCGTAGTCGTCGAGCGGATGGCCGGTGAGAAAAAAGCCGATCGCCTCATATTCGCGCTGCAGGCGCTCGGCCGGCAGCCAGGGTTCGACACTCGGCAGCGGCAGCTTGTCATGTGACGTCATGCCGCCGAACAATTCGTTCTGTCCCTGCTGCGCGGTATCGTGCGTGCGCTGCGCGACCGACAGCATGGATTCGACGCCGGCGAAGGCCCGCGCGCGATTTGCCTCCAGCGCATCAAAAGCGCCGGCCGCCGCCAGACTTTCAAGCACGCGCTTGTTCACCGCGCGCGGATTGATGCGGCCGGCGAAATCGGACAGGTCGGCAAACGGTTTCTCGCCGCGCGCCGCAACGATCGCTTCGACGGCTTGCGCGCCCACGCCTTTGAGCGCGGCGAGCGCGTAATGGATCGTGTTGCCGTCGACGGCGAATTCGACGCCCGAGCGGTTGACCGACGGCGGCTCGACCTTGATCCCGAGCCGCTCGGCCTCGGCGCGGAATTCGGACAGCTTGTCGGTATTGCCCATATCGAGCGTCATGGAAGCGGCGATGAACTCGACCGGATAGTTCGCCTTCATGTAGGCGGTCTGGTAGGCCACCAGCGCGTAGGCCGCGGCATGGCTCTTGTTGAAGCCGTATTCGGCGAAGCGTTCGAGCAGGTCGAAAATCGCGTCCGCCTGATCGCGCGCGATGCCGTTCCTCACCGCGCCTTTGACAAAGACCGCGCGTTGCTCCTGCATCTCTTTTCGGATTTTCTTGCCCATCGCGCGGCGAAGAAGATCGGCCTGGCCCAATGTGAAGCCGGCAAGCAGCTGCGCCGCCTGCATCACCTGTTCCTGGTAGACGATGACGCCGAAGGTTTCCTTCAGGATGGTCTCGAGTTTTGGATGGATGTAATCCGGCTTTTCGACGCCGTGCTTGCGCAGACAATAAGTCGGGATATTCGCCATCGGGCCGGGCCGATAAAGTGCCACCAGCGCGATGATGTCCTCGAACCGGTCCGGACGCATGTCGAGCAGCGCCCGCCGCATGCCCTGACTTTCCAGTTGGAAGATGCCGACCGCTTCCGCGCGCGCCAGAAGTTCGTAGGTTTTCCGGTCGTCGAGCGGAATGGTCGACAGATCGAGCGCGACGCCACGCGCTTTCAGAAGATCGATCGCCTTGCGCAGAACCGTGAGCGTCTTCAGGCCGAGGAAGTCGAATTTGACGAGACCCGCCTGCTCCACCCATTTCATGTTGAACTGGGTCACCGGCATATCGGATTTCGGATCGCGATAAAGCGGTACGAGCTCGGAGAGCGGCCGGTCGCCAATCACAATGCCAGCGGCGTGGGTCGAGGCGTGGCGCGTCAAGCCTTCGAGCTTGACCGCGATGTCGAAAGCGCGCCGCACCACCGGCTCGGAATCGCGCGCCGCCTGCAGCTGTGGCTCGTCCTCGATCGCGCGCGAGAGCGTGACCGGATTGGCCGGATTCTGCGGCACGAATTTGCAGAGCTTATCGACCTGGCCGTACGGCATTTGCAGCACGCGCCCGACATCGCGCAACACGCCGCGCGCCTGCAACGTGCCGAAGGTGATGATCTGGGCGACCTGCTCGCGGCCATAACGCTCCTGCACGTAGCGGATCACCTCGTCGCGGCGGTCCTGGCAGAAATCGATATCGAAGTCCGGCATCGACACGCGTTCGGGATTGAGAAAGCGCTCGAACAGAAGTCCGAAGCGCATCGGGTCGAGGTCCGTAATCGTGAGCGCGTAGGAAACGAGCGAACCGGCGCCCGAGCCGCGGCCGGGGCCGACCGGAATGCCCTGCGACTTCGCCCACTGGATGAAGTCGGCGACGATCAGGAAATAGCCCGGATATTTCATGC
>CAYJNT010000008.1:0-39794 GCA_964370945.1 uncultured Hyphomicrobiales bacterium
ATGTCGCTCGGCGTCGGCCTCTCGAAAGTCGCCGGCCGCGTGTTCCGCATCGGCCACATCGGCAACATCAACGAGATCATGATCCTGCAGGCGCTCGCCGGTTGCGAGATGGCGTTGCGCGATGTCGGCATTTCCGTGAAGCCGGGATCGGGCGTCGCGGCGGCACAGGAATATATCCGCAAAACCGCACCCAAGCTGCAGCTCAGCAAGGTGGCCTAACCCTAACGGAGGCGGCCGTGAAGATTTGTATCTACGGTGCAGGCGCGATCGGCGGATATCTTGCCGCCGGTTTGAGCGGCGTTGACGGCGTTGAACTGTCGCTGGTCGCGCGCGGGCCGCATCTCGCGGCGATCAAGGAAAAAGGCTTGAAGCTCCTGATCGACGGCGAGGAGCGAGTCTGCAAGCCGGTTGCGACCAACAATCCGGTCGAGCTCGGTCCGCAGGATTACGTCATCGTCTGCCTGAAAGCGCATCAGGCCTGGGAAGCGGCCGAGCAGATGAGGCCGCTGCTCGAAAAGGACACCGCCGTCGTGACGGGCCAGAACGGCGTGCCGTGGTGGTATCCGTACGGGCTCGACAAGCGGTTCGAAAACGTGCGGCTGCAGAGCGTCGATCCCGGCGCGCGGCAGTGGACTGTGATCGGTCCGGAGCGCGCGATCGGCTGCGTGGTCTACCCCGCGACCGAGATCGTCAGTCCGGGCGTGGTGCGTCACACCTATGGCGACAAGTTTGCGCTCGGCGAACCGGACGGCAGCATGTCGGACCGCTGCCGCGATCTGGCCCGCGTTTTTGAAATGGCCGGCTTCGACTCGCCGATCCTGACCGACATCCGCAGCGAGATCTGGCTCAAGCTTTGGGGCAATCTCTGCTTCAATCCGATCAGCGCGCTCACGCGCGCGACGCTCGACATCGTCGCGACGCAATCCGATCTGCGCGCGTTGTCCGCCCACATGATGGCCGAGGCGAAGGAGATCGCGACCCTTTTCGGCGCGTCGTTCCGTGTCGATATCGAAAAACGCATCAACGGCGCCGCGCGCGTCGGCGCGCATCGCACCTCGATGCTGCAGGATCTCGAAAGCGGCCGGCCGCTCGAGATCGACGCGCTGCTCACCTCGGTGCAGGAAATGGGCCGGCTCGTCGGCGTGAACACGCCCTATATCGACGTGGTGCTCGGCCTCATTCAACAGCTTGGACGTTCGCTGCGGATCTATCCGACATTTCCGGAAAATGCGTTCACTCCCGGCACAACCTCGCATCCAGAGCGAAGGGCGGCATTGTCCGCGTGATAACCATGAGACCACGCATCGTTTTCCTCGACAGAAGCACCATCGGCCCGACGGTCAAGCTGGAACGGCCGCATTTCCCGCACGAATGGATGGAGCACGGCGCGACGCGCCCGGATCAGGTCGTGGAGCGGCTTGCCGGCGCGGGCATCGCCGTCACCAACAAGGTGCCGATCCGGGAAGAGCATCTTAGCGATCTGCCGCATCTCCGAATGATCGCGGTGGCCGCGACCGGTTACGACGTCATCGATCAGGCCGCATGCAAGAAGCGCGGCATCGTGGTTTCGAATGTGCGCGGCTACGCGGTCAACACCGTGCCCGAACACACCTTCGCACTCATCCTGGCGCTGCGCCGCTCGATTGTCGGCTATCGCCAGGACGTGATGGACGGCCAATGGCAGCATTCCGGCCAGTTCTGCTTCTTCACGCATCCGATCCGCGAGCTTGCCGGCGCGACCCTCGGGGTCATCGGCGAGGGCGCGATCGGGCAATCGGTTGCGAAGATCGGCCAGGCGTTCGGCATGAAGACGCTGTTTGCTGCGCATAAAGGCGTGTCGGGGCTCGGTCCGCTTTACACGCCGTTCGATGACGTGTTGGCCGAAAGCGACGTGATCACGCTGCACTCACCGCTGATGCCGTCGACGCGCGACATGATCGGCATGGCCGAATTCCGCAAGATGAAGAAGCAGCCGCTTCTGATCAACACGGCCCGCGGCGGGCTTGTCGTGGAACAAGACGCCGTGCAGGCGCTTGATGAAGGGCTGATCTCGGGCCTCGGCTTTGATTGCCTTACGGCCGAGCCGCCAAGTTCAAGCCATTGTTTCAACGCTATTCTGGATCGCCCGAATGTGATCGTCACGCCGCATGTGGCCTGGGCCGGCCAGGACGCGATGCAGACACTCTGGGCGCAGGTGATCGCGCATATCGAGAATTTCCAGGCCGGACGGCCAACGAATGTCGTCGCGGCTTAAAGGACGGAAAGGCCAATAAAAACAACAAGACAAAATCGGGAGAGCGCCATGCAACTGCAGGAATTCCAAGCGAAGACATTGTTGTCGCAATACGCGGTCGCTGCCCCCGAGGGCGCAGTCGCGATGACGGCGGACGAAGCTGAAGCCGCGGCCTCACGGCTCAACACCGACAAGATTTTCGTCAAGGCCCAAATCCATGCCGGCGAGCGACTGGCCGCTGGCGGCATCCGTACGGTGAATTCGGCGAAGGCCGCCAAAGCCGCAGCCGGCGAATTGCTCGGCCAGAAACTCGCGACGGCGCAAACGACCGCGCAGGGTCAGACGGTCAAGAGCGTTCTGGTCGAGGCCGGCATTCGCGCCGCGCAGGAGCTTTATCTGTCGCTGCAGACCGATGCCGTTTCCGGCGCGATCTTGCTGACCGCCGGGCAGGGCGGGGCCGACATTGAACAGCGGGTCGCGGCGCAGGAGCTGACATTGGAAACGCTGCCGCTCGGTATGAAGGGCGAACGTTATCCGGGCGAGATCGCCCAATTGGCGGGGCGGATCGGCCTATCCGGCGACGTCGTGGTCAAGTTCGGCGAATTGGTCAAGAAGCTGCATCACGCCTTTGTCGAGCTCGATGCCGGGCTGATCGAAATCAATCCGCTGGTCGTGACCGATGCCGGCGAACTCGTCGCGGTCGATGCCAAGGTTGTCGTCGACGACAACGCGCTGTTCCGGCATCCGGACCTGAAGGAATTGCGCGACGATTCGAAGACCGACCGGGTCGAGCTGCACGCGCAGCGCCATCAGATCAATTTCGTGCAGATGGACGGTGATATCGGCACGGTCGTGAACGGCGCCGGGCTTGCGCTCGCGACGCTCGACATGATCGTCGCGGCGGGCGGCGCGCCGGCAAATTTCATGGACATCCGCACCACCGCGAAGAGCCTCGATATCGCGCAGGGCATCAGCCTCGTGCTCGAGAATCCGCGCGCCAAGGTCCTGCTGGTGAATGTGTTCGGCGGCGGCATGCAGCCGTGCGACACCATCGCCGAAGCGCTCGGGATTGCGTTCCGCAAGAGCAAGCGGATCCTGCCGGTGGTCATCCGCATGACCGGAAACAATGAAGAGCTCGCGCGCCTGCGGCTCGCCAATTTCAATCTGCCGAAAACCGAATGCGCCGACATGTGGCAGGCGGTCACCCGCGCCGTCGCGCTCGCGCAGGGGAGGGCATGATGAGCATTCTGATCGACCAGAACACGCGTTTGCTGTGCCAGGGCATGACCGGCTGGGCCGGCACCTATCACACCAATCGCATGATCCAGTACGGCACCAAGGTCGTGGCCGGCGTGACGCCGGGCAAGGGCGGCAAGTCGCATCTCGACCTGCCGGTCTTCGACAACGTTGCCGAAGCAATGAGGGCCACAGCGGCAAATGCGAGCGCGATTTTCGTTCCTCCCGATCGCGCCGCAGATGCGATGCTCGAAGCGATTGAAGCCGAGATGCCGCTGGTGGTGGTCGTGACGGAGCGCATTCCCGTGCTCGACATGATCCGCGTCCGCGAAGCCCTGGCAGGCTCGCGGACGCGCCTTATCGGTCCGAACTCGCAGGGCATTCTGGCGCCGGATGTCTGTCAGATCGGCGTGATGGCGACCGATCGCGCGCGGCGCGGGACGATCGGCGTGGTGTCGCGCTCGGCGTCGCTGACCAGCGAAGTGACGAGCCAGCTCACCGCTGCCGGTCTCGGCCAATCGACCACCATCGGCATCGGCGGCGATCCGGTGCACGGCCTGGGTTTTGTCGATTGCCTGGAGCTGTTCTTCGCCGATCCACAGACAGAAGGGGTCGTGCTGATCGGCGAGATCGGAGGCGTCGAGGAGCAGGAGGCCGCGCGCTATCTCCACCAGGCCGGCATCACGAAGCCGGTGGTCGCGTGCGTCGTCGGGCGGTCCGCGCCGCCCGAGCGCCGGATGGGGCATGCCGGCGCCCTGACACTGCACGGATCGGAAGACGTGGACCGCAAGATCGCGGCGCTGCGCGAGGCCGGCGTGACGATTGCGCCGAGCCCTCATCTGGTCGGCACGACGATGCACGACCTGGTGGCCCGGCGGGCGGCGTGATCTTGGGCAGATGGTATCGCGGTTGCGTGATTGCGTGAGCGGTTGCGCACACGCTATCAAGGTGACCATGACCGGTCCGCTTGAGACCCTTTCCGCCAAGGCTGAGTCCCTGAGAGATGCCTCTCTCATCGAGGACATTCGCCTGCTTGGGCAGGTGCTCGGCGACACGATCCGCGAGCAGGAAGGCGGCGAGATCTTCGAGCGGATCGAAAATATCCGCCGTCTCAGCGTCGCCTTCGAGCGCGATGCCGATGTCGAGGCGGGCCGCAAGCTTGATGCCGTCCTGCGGGGCCTGACGACCGAGGAAGCCATCCTCGTGGCGCGTGCCTTCAGCTATTTCTCTCACCTTGCGAATATTGCCGAGGACAAACACCAGATTCAGCATCGCGATGCCTCCGGGCAGCGCAAGTCGCCCGATTCGGAAGCTGGAACGCTCGCCGCGACCTGCCGGATGCTCCGAGACGCCGGCGTCGCGCCCGCCGCGCTGGCGGAGGCACTCGAGCGCAGCTTCATTTCGCCGGTCCTTACCGCCCATCCGACCGAAGCGCGGCGCAAGACGCTTCTGGATGCGGAAAACTCGGTTGCGCGACTGCTCGCTGCGCGTGAATTCCTGCAGTCCCCGCGCGAACGCCGCGAGAATGCGGCGCTGCTGAAAGCGCGCGTGGTGCAGATGTGGCAAACGCGCCTGCTGCGCGTCTCGCACCTGACGGTCCGCGACGAAATCGAGAACGCGCTGAGCTATTATCACACGACCTTTCTGCACGAGGTTCCGCGGCTCTATGCCGAACTCGAGGAATGGGTCGATGGCGCGCGTGTTGCGCCCTTCTTTCGCATGGGATCCTGGATCGGCGGCGATCGCGACGGCAATCCCAATGTCGGCGCGGAGACACTCAAGGAGGCTTTTCGCCAGCAATGCGAGATCGCGCTGCGGCATTACCTCGCCGAAATTCACGAGCTCGGCGCTGAGCTGTCGATCTCGCACCGACTCGTGGGCTGCACGCCGGAATTGGACGAACTGGCGAACCGGTCTGGAGACACGAACCCACATCGCGAGGATACGCCTTATCGGCGCGCCTTGATCGGCGTCTACGCCCGCGTGGCGGCGACCTTGCAAAAGCTGACCGGCACGGCCGCGGTGCGGCAGGCGGTGACGGCGGCCGTGCCGTACGGCAACGCCGAACAGCTCAAGGCCGATCTTGCGATCATTGAGGCTTCGCTGCGGTCCCGCCATGGCGAAGCGCTGATCTATCCGCGGCTCGGACCCTTGCGCCGGTCAATCGACGTGTTCGGTTTTCATCTTGCGACCGTCGATCTGCGGCAGACCTCCGAGCGGCACGAGGAAACGATCGCTGAAATGCTGAGCGCCGCGCGTGTCACGAAGGACTATGCGCGGCTGAGCGAGACGGAAAAGCAAAAGTTGCTGCTTGACCTCCTGCGCGATCCGCGGCCGCTGCGGATTCCCGGCATTTCCTATTCGGAGCGGACCGAGAGCGAACTCGCGGTGTTCGGCACGGCGCGGGACCTGCGCTCATTGCTCGGGCCCGACGGCATTCGCCACTACATCATCAGCCACACCGAAGCGGTCAGCGATCTCCTCGAAGTCCTTCTGCTGCAGAAGGAGTGCGGGCTGATGCGCGGCGCGCTCGGCGATGCGGATGCATCGGCGGCTCTTCTCGTCGTTCCGTTGTTCGAGACGATCCAGGACCTGCGCAACGCCACGGCGATCATGCGCGCCTTCTTCGGCCTGCCCGGCATCCGTGAGCTTGTGCGCGCATCGGGTGCGCAGCAGGAAATCATGCTCGGCTATTCCGACAGCAACAAGGACGGCGGTTTCTTCACCAGCAACTGGGAGCTCTATTGGGCATCGACAGCGCTCGCCGAATTTTTTTCCGAATGCGGCATCGGCCTGCGGCTGTTCCATGGGCGCGGAGGAACGGTCGGTCGCGGCGGCGGTCCGACGCATCAGGCCATTCTCGCCCAGCCGCCCGGAACTGTGAACGGCCAGATCAGGCTGACCGAGCAGGGCGAGGTGATCGCCTCGAAATACGCCAATCCCGACGTCGGTCGGCTCAACCTCGAGGCGATCGTCGCGGCGACGCTCGAAACGACGCTGCGCGAGAGCCACTATTCCGTCCCCGATGAATTCATCGCGGCCGCGGAGCAGATTTCGAACGCAAGCACGGCGGCCTATCGCGGGCTGGTCTACGACACGCCCGGTTTCGCCGATTACTTCTTCAGCGCCACCCCGATTTCCGAAATTGCCGAGCTCAATATCGGCTCCCGGCCGGCCTCGCGCCGTGCCAGCCGGCGCATCGAAGACCTGCGCGCGATCCCATGGAGCTTTTCGTGGGGCCAGGCGCGCGTCAACTTGCCGGGCTGGTTCGGGTTCGGATCGGGTGTGCGGGCGTTTCTTGCCGATGCGCGGGAGCAGCGAATGGATTTGCTGCGGCGAATGCATCGTGAGTGGCCGTTCTTTCACGCGCTGCTGTCCAACATGGACATGGTGCTGGCCAAGACGGATCTGGCTCTGGCGAAGCGTTATGCCGAATTGTCCGCCGATCGCGAGCGCGCCGGCGCGATCTTCGGTTTGCTGGATGCGGAATGGACGCGCACCGTCGCGGCGCTCAACGACATCACCGGCACGCGGCAGCGCCTTGCCGACAATCCGGTGCTCGCCGGCTCGCTGCGGCATCGCTTCCCCTATATCGCGCCGCTCAATCATCTCCAGGTCGAGCTTATTCGCCGCTGGCGAACCGGTTCGCAGGACGAGCGGACGCGGCGCGGCATTCTCATATCGATCAACGGAATCGCCGCGGGCCTGCGCAACACGGGCTGATGCGCCTTGTCTTTCCTATCGGCCGTGGCGTTCGGCCAACTGGCGATCATAACCAAGGACCGCCTGCAGCAGCACCTGCGCGCCCCTCGCGCATTGTTCCTTGGAGGAATATTCCGCCTCATTGTGGCTGATGCCGCCGCGGCAGGGCACGAAGATCATCGCTGACGGCGCGACGCGCGAGACATAAGCGGCATCGTGGCCGGCGCCCGACACGATCTCGCGCGCCGAAAATCCCGACAGCGCCGCGGCGCGGCGGACCGCGTTCACGCAATCCGGATCGAACGCCACCGGCGGCTGATCCCAGATGCGCGTCATGGCGCCCGTGATCGGCAACTTGGCGAGCATCGCGTCGAACTCGGCGTGCATCTCCTTTTCCATCGCGTCGAGCACCGCGCTCGCCGGATGCCGGAAATCCACGGTGAAGAAGACTTCGCCCGGAATGACATTGCGCGAATTCGGCTTCACCTCGAGCAGGCCGACGGCGCCGACCGCGAGCGGGGCATGGCGATGCGCGATCGCATCGATCGCTTCGACCATGCGCGCGGCGCCGACCAGCGCGTTCTTGCGCATCCGCATCGGGGTCGCGCCGGTATGCGATTCCTGACCGATCAGCGTGCATTCGTACCAGCGCATGCCCTGCACGTCGGTGACGATGCCGATCTCTTTGTTCTCTTCTTCGAGGATCGGACCTTGCTCGATATGCAGCTCGAAAAAGGCGGAGAGGGGATGCGAGCCGCAATGCTCGCTGCCTCGGTAGCCGATCGTCTCCAGCGCATCGCCGAAGGTCATGCCGCTGCGGTCCTTCTGCGCCGCCGCCCAGTCGCGCTCGAACACGCCGGCAAAGACGCCGGATGCGATCATCGCGGGCGCGAAACGCGAGCCTTCTTCGTTGGTGAAATTGACGACCTCGATCGGAGCGAAGGTCTCATAGCCGGCTTCGTGCATGGTGCGCAGCGCTTCAAGCGCCGAAAGTACGCCAAGGACACCGTCGAATTTTCCGCCCGTCGGCTGGGTGTCGAGATGGCTGCCCATGGCGATCGGCGGGAGATCGTCACGCTGTCCTGGCCGCCGCGCGAACATCACGCCCATATCGTCGACCGTGACCGTGCAGCCGAAAGCCGCCGCGCGCGCCGTGAACCAGTCGCGCACCTGCCGGTCGAGATCGGTCAGCGTCAGCCGGCAGATACCGCCCTTCGGCGTCTCGCCGATCTTCGCGGTCTCCATGATCTCGTCCCACAGCCGCTCGGGATTGATCGCGAGATTGTGCTTGGGGGCGATTTGATCTTTCATGGATACCGGCAGGAAAAGCGCGAAAATCGCGGGGGCTCAAATTGCGTCTTCATATCATAAACCCGAACACGACTGCGACCATCACGCAAGGGATCGCCGCGGCTGCCAAAGCGGCAGCGCCACCAGACGTTGAAATTGTGGCGACCGAGCCTGAATTCGGTCCCGCTTCGATCGAGGGCTATTACAACGGCGCCTTCGCCGTCCCGCTTCTATCGGAAACCGGTGTCGATAAACACATCGCGGCCTGCCACATGGTCGACCCGGCCTCGGGACATTCGCGGGCAGGCAGCAGAGGACCGGGAGGATAGAATGGCCGAGAAAGTCACGCCAGAACGCATCACGACATTTGCGGCGGCCGCGCGCGTGCCGATCCGGCAGGGTGCGGCGGCGCGGATCGCGAAGGCGGTCGAGCCGACAGTCGCACGCATGGATGCGCTCAATCTACAGCTCCCGTTCGAGATCGAGCCCGCGAGCTTTGTCGTCGTCGCGCGCAGGGGAGCCAAGCCATGAGCATCCCCGCGCGCAAGAACCATGCGGCGAGCGATCCGGCGCTGCTGTCGCTCACCGCAGTCGCGGCGCAGATATGCGAGCGAAAATTGTCGTCGGTCGAGGCGACGCAGGCGCTCCTGTCCCGCATCCCGCAATGGCAGCCGGCGCTCAATGCCTTCGTGCGGATCGAGGCCGACGATGCGCTCGATGCGGCGAAAGAGGCGGACGCCCAGCTTGCGAAATCCGGGCCGAAGGGTCTTCTGCACGGCGTGCCGATGGCGCACAAGGACATGTATTATTTCGCCGGCAAGCCGGCCGGCTGCGGCTCGAAGGTCCGTGAGGGCTGGATCGCGCCCGAGACGTCCACCGCGATCAAGCATTTGCAAAATGCCGGCGCGATCCGCATCGGCGCGCTGCATATGGCGGAATTCGCCTATGGGCCGACCGGTCACAACGCCTATCTCGGCCCGGCCTGCAACCCGTGGAATATCGCGCATATCACCGGTGGCTCGTCGTCCGGCTCCGCCGCGGCCGTTGCAGCTCGTCTGACTTATGCGGCGCTCGGTTCCGATACCGGTGGCTCGATCCGCATGCCGGCGCATTTCTGCGGCATCACCGGACTGAAGGTGTCCTATGGACGCGTCAGCCGCGCCAATGCCATGCCGCTCTCGTTCACGCTCGATACCGTCGGACCACTCGCGCGCAGTGCCGAGGATTGCGCGCTGATCGCGGAGTTGATCTTCGGCGCCGATCCGCTCGATCCGGTGACCGACGGCGCGCCGGCCTGGGACAAGAATGCGACGCAACGGCCGGTCAGTTCTCTCAAGATCGGCGTTCCGAAAAGCTTCTATGTCGACGATCTTGAAGCGGACGTGGCAGCCGCGCTCGACTACACGATCAGGACCTTCCAGAAGCTTGGCGCCACGATCGTCACGGTCGACCTGCCGGATCAGACGGCGGTCGCAGCGGCCGCGCTCACCGTTCTTTCGGTGGAAGCGACCTCGTTTCATGCGCCGTGGATGCGCACCCGCGCGCAGGATTACACGCCGCAGGTCCGCAATCGCCTCGAAAGCGGTCTCGCCTACAGCGCCGTCGAATATCTCGAGGCGTTGCGGTGGCGGGGTCCAGCGCTTGCGGCGCATCTTGAGGCGATCGGTGACGTTGACGTCGTCGTCGCGCCGGCGTCACGTGCGGTCGCGCCGAAGATCGTGGATACCGACGTCGGCGGCGGCCCGAATGCCAACGAAGTCATCATCGCGATGATGCGCTTCATGCGGCCGATCAACTATCTCGGGGTGCCGGTGCTGGTCGTGCCGGTGGCGCATTCGGCCCTGGGACTGCCGATCGGCCTGCAATTGATCGGCCGGCCTTACGGCGACGAAACGCTGATCGCGCTCGGTCGCGCCTTCCAGCAGGTCACCGACGAGCACCTGCGTATCCCGGAACTGCAATGAACGGCATATGACGCCGATCGTCGACATCCAAGACCTGCTTGTCCGCTTCAAGGGCGAGCGGACCAATCGCGCAGGATCTAGACGATCTGATTTCGCAACACGCCGTCGTTTCGCCAGAGTCGATCGAGATTATCCATCAGGATATCGATGACATTATCTTCGTAGCGCCGGGTCTCGCCGGCGGTATGCGGTGTGATGAAAAGATTGTCCGCCGTCCAGAGTGGCGAGGCGGCGGGGAGCGGCTCGTCCACCGTCACGTCGATGGCGGCGCCGGCGATGCGCTTTGCCTTGAGCGCATCGATCAGCGCGGCTTCGTCGAGGCAGCGCCCGCGCGCGCCATTGATCAGATAGGCCGAGGGTTTCATCGCGGCGAGCGCGGCCGCATCGATGATGTTTTCCGTCTCCCGCGTCAGCGGGCAGGTCAGCGCCACAAAATCCGCTTGTGGCAGCAGGGTCTTCAGATCGGAATAGCTATGCACGGCATCGGTGTCGCCCTGTCCGGTCGAAGGATCGCGCTTGATCCCGATAACGCGAAGATCGAACGCCTTGGCGAGTGTTGCCAGCCGTCCGCCGATACCGCCGAGCCCGATGATCAGCACGGTCTTGCCGCCGAGCTCATCCTCGCGCCGCGACAGATCGCCGATCATGCCGCGCCAGACTTTCCTGGTTTGGTTATCGCGCGCTTCCGGAAGCTTGCGGGCCAGCGCCAGGAGAAGCGCCATCATGTGCTCCGAGACCGCGCGCTGGTTGACGCCGCTCGCGCTGGCAAGCCGGATCTTTTTAGCGGCGAGCTGATCGCGCGCGAATTGGTCGGTGCCGGCGCCGATCGATTGGATGAAGCGGAGCTTTGCCGCTTTCGCGAGCAGCTCGTTGCGCCACAGTCCCGAAACGACCAGCACGTCGGCGTCGGCGACCTTGCTTGCGAGCTCGTCATAGGTCCAGGCTTGCGAGTGCCTGATGCCCGTCTTGCGCAATTCGAATTGCGGCGACAATTGATAGGCGACATGGGCGAACAGGATGGTGAGGTCGTTTTTCGAAGGAATCATGCGGTCTGCTTTGACAGGCGGGCAACGATCCAAGGCGCATTGCCGCGCAATGCATCTCCTGGACAGCCGGAATTCATCCGGACGAAGGCGGATCGGACCCTAGCGGACCGGCGGCGCGTATTGGATGCCGCCATGCGTCCACAATTGATTGAGGCCGCGCGGAATCCGCAAAGGCGAATCGACGCCGACATTGCGCTCATAGACCTCGGCGTAATTCCCGACATGGCGGATGATGCGCGCCGCCCAGTCCTTGGTCAGCCCGAGATCTTCGCCGTACGCGCCTTCGGTGCCGACCAGCCGCATCACGTCCGGCTTCTTGGATTTGAGCGCCTCGTCGATGTTCTTCGAACTGATCCCGAGCTCCTCGGCATTGAGCATCGCATAGAGCGTCCATTTCACGATCAGCAGCCAGTCGTCGTCCTTCTGGCGCACCACCGGCGCGAGCGGTTCCTTCGAAATGACGTCGGGCAGGATGGCATGGTCATCGGGCTTTGAGAGCCGTAGCCGCAGCGCGTAAAGTTGCGACACGTCGGCGGTCAGCACATCGCACTGGCCGGATTCGTAGTTGCGCAGCGTGTTCTCGATCTTGGCGCCTTTGACTTCCTGGAATTTCATGTTGTTGGCGCGGAAATAATCCGCGAGGTTGAGCTGGGTCGTGGTCTCGGCCTGCACGCACACCTTGCTGCCGTCGAGTTCGAGCGCGGATTCGATATTGCGTGACTTGCGCAGCATGAACCCTTCGCCGTCGTAATAGGACACGCCGGCGAAATGCAGCGCATATTCGGTTTCGCGCGACATGGTCCAGGTCGAGTTGCGCGAAAGGACGTCGATCGTGCGGTTGCCCAGTTCCTTGAACCGCTCATTGGCATCGAGCGGGACGAACTTGACCTTCTTCGGGTCGTCAAAGATCGCGGCCGCGACCGCGCGGCAGAAATCGACGTCGAAGCCGGACCATTCGCCCTTGGCATCGGCGTTGGAGAAACCGGGCAGGCCGGTGCTGACGCCGCACAACACGTGGCCACGTTTCACGGTCCGGCGCAGCGTGCGCGTGTCATATTGGTCATAGATGACGGCGGCGACGCCAACCGCAGCCGCAATGACGCCGCCGATCAGCAAACCGGTCCGGAAATTCCACATAGGTTCAACTCTCTGAAAATGATGAAGTATCGAGCGCGCGAAATACGATCCGCGCGCTTACAATTCCGGTTTCTGCCTGATGATCACCTTGGTGCCGATCGGGATGCGGTCATAAAGATCGATGATGTCGTTATTGACCAGACGGAAACATCCGGACGACACGGCGCTGCCGATGGTCTGCGGCTGATTGGTGCCGTGAATGCGATAGACGGTGCCGCCGAGATAAAGCGCGCGCGCGCCCATCGGATTGCCGGGGCCGCCGGCCATGAAGCGCGGCAGATAGGGCTGGCGCTCAATCATCTCCGGCGGCGGGGTCCAGTCCGGCCATTCCTGCTTGCGCGAGATCTTCTGCAAGCCCTGCCACTGGAAGCCCTCGCGGCCAACGCCGATGCCATAGCGTAATGCGCGGCCGCCAGGCTGGATGACATAGAGAAATCGTTCGGAGGTATGAACGATGATCGTACCGGGCGCCTCGGCGGTCCGGTACGATACGACCGCGCGCATGAATTCCGGCGGTGGATCTTGGCTTTCCGGTACCACGCCTGGCTGCTCGACGATCTGCAAGTCCTCGCGCTGCGCCAAGGCGGGCGATGTGGGCAGGGCAAGCGTGAATAGGAGAGCGAGTTGGGCACAAGCCAATAGACGAAGCAGCATCTTCTGAACGTCCTGTATTGGATTTGTTTGAGCGACGATCCGGTTCCCCAGCCCCGGTCGATGTCAAATCTCAGCCTGCGGAATATCGGCAACCGATAACCAGACGATCCGTATCTTACAAGAGAATCCCGGCGTGAGAAGACGGGGATGAGGCCGCACGCATTGCGAGAGGCGGCCCGAACTCCCGCGGAGTGGGCACGACGGTGGCCCGGAGCGCCGGTCGGGATCAATTTCGAGGTTGTTGCTGACCCAGTTGGCCGTTGACAGCCCTAGTCGCGTCATCCGTCTCGACAAATGACCGGGTAAGTATCGCCCCGAATAGGTTCAACCGGAGGCGGCATGGCAATTGCTTGAAAGCCAGAGAGCAACGGCGACGAAAGTAGGGATCGGGTGTTCTCGATCCTTGGCATAACCTTAGGTTGTTTGTTTAGTCACACGCGAAAACGGTGAAAACAACGGGAAAGAGGTGGTAACGGCGTCCGGTCATAAAACATTAACCCTGCTTGGTAATCCCTCGTTAGGAGAGGTTGATTGTTCTTAAACTTTTACCGGGATTCTGCTAAAGGTTGTGTCAGATGCAGCATCAGTGTTGGGCCAATACTGACGCCAAAGCGCTGTCCGCTTTTGCGAGGCCGCGATCAAACGCCAAGGGAGTCTGCGTGCGTTCCTGAGCTGTCGCTTGGGGGCCGGTTCTTTGCCGGTGTTCGGGGAATTTTTGGTCGAGAAGGGCAGCGGTAATGGATGACCATCACGTGAGAGAGGGTGAAAGCCCTTCGATTGCGCCGGACGAACGCGTCTCCGAGGGGGCCGGCAGCGCGCGCGTGTCGCGAAGCCTGAGAGCGCCCGGGGCGCCACGAACCGATATCGGCACGCTCGCCCTTCATTGGGTCACCGCGCTCGCCTTCATTGTCAGCCTTTTCACCGGCATCCGGATTGCCGCCGATGCGCTGGTTGCCCCGGTCTCGCACTGGCTGACGCCGATCCTGCCGCAAGGCGAAATCTGGACTTGGCATTTCATGTCCGGCCTCGCGCTGTTCTTCGGTGCGTCGGCCTATGTCCTCTACATGCTGCGCAGCGGGCTCACGCAACGCAATGCGACGAAGAAAACGCGCGTGCTGCTGATGCGAGCGCCGCGCGAAATGAAATGGGCGGCGGTCAACGTCATCCTGCATTGGTTCGTCTACGGCCTCGTCCTTTTCATGTTCGTCACCGGCGTCATGCTGTATCTCGGTTATGGCGGCTGGTGGGTCTATCTGCATTCAACGGCGGCCTTTGTCGGCCTTGCCTACATCTTCGTGCACGTCGTTTCGCATTACATGCATGGCGGCTGGTGGCAGGTTTTCCGCATTTTCAAGCCGGCGCGCCTTGTCATCACCCGCGCGGTGCGGCCGAAGCCGCTGCTGATCGGTTCGCTTGTCGGTCTCGGCACGGTTGCCGCACTGGCCGCGGTCGACTGGTCGACGCGCGATACATTGACCATCGCGCACGCAACGTCGCCGGCGCCAAAGCTTGACGGTGTTCTCGACGACGCGATCTGGAAAAACGCCAGATCCGTCACCGTAGAAACGCATCAGGGCAACACGTCCCGCGGCGCCGACTCGTCGACCGTGCAAGTCTGGGCGGCGCACGACGGCAAGAAGATGTATTTTGCGTTCCGGTGGCAGGATCCGTCGCGCTCGATGCGGCGCATTCCGCTGATCAAGCGCGAGGACGGCTGGCATCTCCTGAAAGGCTCGCATGACCGGCCCGACATCGCCGACGTCACCGATTTCTACGAGGACAAGCTCGCGGTCGGCATCACGACCAACGCGAATTTCGGCGCCGGCGGCAGCACCTATCTCGGCGCTAAGCCGCTCGCCGACAAGGCCGCGCCGCTGCATGCGCGCGGCTACCACTACACGACCGACGGAACGTTCGTCGATGTGTGGCAATGGAAAGCGTCGCGCGGCGGACATCTCGGCTTTGTCGACGATCAATATTTCGGCGCACCGCGCGATATGACGCCGGCGGAGGCCGCCGGCCAGACGCGCTACCAGGCCGGCTACTGGAACGATCCGGGGCGCGCCTTCTACAGCTACAACTACAAGGGCGAGCCGCCCGGCGGCTACCAAGGTCCGGTGCAGGTGCTCCGGCTGCCGCTCGACTGGCAGAAGATGGTGAAGGAGCTCGGCAAGTTCGATTTCGATCCCAATTCGAGCGACGAGGAAGGCTCGAAATGGTGGCTGCTCGACAAGGAAACGGTGCCGTACGCGAAGGAGCTCGATGCGAAAATTCCGGTCGGGACGGTTATGCCGGGCGTGCTGATCACTGGCAATTACGAGGGCGATCGCGCGCAGGTGCCGGGCGCCGCCAAGTGGAAAGATGGGTATTGGACGCTCGAAATGTCGCGCGACCTGAAAACCGGCAGCAAGTTCGATCACGACTTCGTGCCGGGACGCGAGCTCTACATGTGGCTCAACGTCTTCGATCACACGCAGACGCGCCACACGCGGCATCAGCGGCCGGTTCGTCTCGTCGTCAAGGATTAGTGTTCAACTCGGGGGAGTTGTTGCGTTATGCGTAGTCAATGTCAGCTGACAATCAACGGCAAGCAGATCGACGCGTCGCCGGGCGAAACCCTGATCGACGCCGCGCTCGGCGGATGGATGATCATTCCGCACGATTGCCGCTCGGGGCAATGCGAGAGCTGCCGCGTGACGGTCGTTTCGGGCTCGGTCGATGACCACGGCACATCCGACGGTCACACCGTGCTCGCCTGCCAGGCCACGGTCTGCGGCAACGCGTCGATCGAATTCGACGAATTGCCGGTACCACAAAAAGCGGCCGGCTCGGTCACCGAGATCAATCCGCTTTCGCATGACGTTGTCGAGGTGGTTGTGTCGATGCAGTCCCTGCTGGATTACCGTCCCGGCCAATATGTGCGCCTGAAATTCGGCGGGTTCCCGGCACGCGAATACTCACCGACCTTCCGCATGGATGGCACGTCGCGAGATGACCAGATGGTCTTTCACGTCCGCTGCCTGCCCGATGGCCGCGTGTCGTCGGAAATCGGCCGCGCGATCCGGCCGGGCCATCGCGTTCACTTGCAGGGGCCGTTCGGCCAGGCCTATCTGCGCCAGAGCGCGGGCCCGCTTGTACTGGTCTCAGGCGGCACCGGCTGGGCGCCGATCTGGTCGCTCGCCCGCGCGGCGCGGCAGCACCAGCGCGACCGCAAGATGATCGTCATTGCGGGCGCGGCGGATCCGCAAGGTCTCTATATGCGCCCGGCCCTCGACTGGCTCGTTGATGACGGTGTCGAGGACGTGATCTCAACCAGCGAAGTCAACGCGCAATGGCCGAATGTGCGCGGCCGGCCGACCGATTATCTGCCGCTGGTCGGGCTTGAGGACACGGTCTATGTCGCCGGACCGGTCGGGCTTGTCGATGCCGTGAAGCACAAGGCGAGACACGCGGCGGCGCGTTGCTATGCCGATCCGTTCCTGCCGAGCAGCCAGGCGACTTCGGTCACTGATCGCGTGCTCAGCCTGTTCCGGGGCGGTTCGAAGCCGCGTCCGGGCGTCGCCGACGTGCGCGGCAACCTTCAGCCCAGCGCCTGACTATCAGCGCTGGACCGGTACGCTTCCAAGGCGCGCGATGATGTCGCGCGCCTTTCGCGTTTCGCAGAACTCAACGAAGGTCTTGGCTGCCGAGGTGACCGTCGCCTTGTTGTAGATCAGTGCGAGTGTCGCGCTCGACGGATAGCCATTGTCGGTCGGATATTTGCCGTCGATCTTCAGGATCGTCAGCCCGGTCTCAAGGTCCTTCGAGAATGGTCCCCATCCGATCGCTCCCGGCACCTCGCGGACGGACGACGTCGCTTCCTGCGTCGTCATCGCCATTTTCGATTTCTCTGTGATCGTGAGGTCCTTCCATCCCGGCATCGACGCGCGCAGCACGATCAGCGTCGAGTCGCTGTCCTCGCGGCGCACGACCCTGATCCGCAAGTCGGCACCGCCGACTTCCTTCCAGTTCGTAATCTGCCCGGTGAAGACATTGGCCAGTTGCTTCGTCGTCAGCGAGGTCACGCCCGCATTCGGATTGACGAAAATGGCCGAAGGCAGGATCGCGACCGGCCTGTAGATCAGGCCCGAGGCGACTTCGGTTTGCGTCAGTTCGCGGGCGACGCGCCCGAGCACCGATTTGCCCGATCCGACCGCCGCAATGCCGCCGCCCGAGCCGATACTTGGCGGAACATCGATAAAGACGGACTTGTTCTCGGCGCTGAACGCCTTTCCGAGCGAGCGCAAGACATCGATCCCGTCACCCGTACCGACAACCTCCAGGGTTGATTGAGAGAATGCGGGCACCGTCGAAATTGCGACGGCCATCGCCGCGCCCAGAAACGTCAATGACATGCGCCGCGTGGACATCCCGCACTCCTGTTCCGCTCGTTTCGCGCGGCATCGTGCCGCAAAAGGATAAAGCGATGGTTTCCAGGACGCTGTCGAAATCGGTAAACGAATCATGAAAACGTTTCGTCAATCCATAATAATCGGGCAAACCGAAAAGTAACCGCCCATGAACTTAGCCGCCGGATCGTACATCCGAGCGCCGGGTCTTCACCTGATTTTCGGCCGAGGGTCGTAGGTTCTAAGCGCCCTGGACGCGGCGTTCTATCGATCTAATTCCAGATTCACCCTCTGGTCGGGGCCGGGATCAGACGAATGTCGTTGCGAGTGCGTCGCATGAGTGCAGTTGTAAAAGCGGTTTCACCGTCCTTGTGGCGGCGCGGCCGCTTGTTCCACGCGTCGATGAAGTCGCTTTTCTCGTCGATCGGCATGCGGCTTGTCATGGTCGTGCTGGTGACGGGCGTGCTGGCATTTGCAACGATCGGCAGCCTCACCATGTTCCGGCTGCAGGCGGGCTTGAGCGAGCAGGCGCAGGCGCTCGGTCAGCTGTCGGAGCGCCAGATGGTGCAGCGTCTCGACAGCGAGGCCCAGTTGGCACGCGCCCGCGTCGAGGCGATCGGGCAGGAAATACCGCTTCGGCTGCGCCAGATCGCGCAGCGTTCCGACGTATCGAGGGCTGTCGTCTCGCAGAACGACGTCGCGCTCAAAGAGCTGCTCTTTGCCATCGCCCGGACATCGGGCTTCGAGGTTCTCATCGCGTTCGATGATTCCGGGCGCGTGATGGGCGCCAATACCGGAAATAACCTTCTCGCCATCAACAACTATGTCCGCGGCACGGAAATCGGCGGGAAGCTTTCGAACATTCTGGAAAACAACACCCGCGCTCACCCCCGTGCGCTGGCGAGCACCGGCGAGCTTGATTCCGAGTTCAGCCGGATTCTCGGTCTGCCGGAACCCGCCATCGTCGCACATTTCGCTTTCGAGCCGGTCTTCGACGATTTCGGCGATCTGGTCGGCGCCTTGGGCGCAATCCGAATGCTCGGCGAACACGAGCATACGCTGGAGAATTTCACCTCGCTGTCGAATGCCGGCGTGATGATCCTGCGCGGCAGCCGGATCGTATCGGGGGCTGGCCCGACAGGCGTCAGGCTTTCGAATCTGGAGCAGTCGCCCGACAAGCTCATCCGGTCCGATGACGGCGCACATGTCGCGCGCTGCGTGGACTATGAGAAGGCGCTGAAGGTTTGCACGTTCACCGATGCATCCATCGTCACCGCCACCCAAAGCCAGATGTTCCGTATCGGATCGGACCAGACGCAAACGCTGATGCGGCAATTCCTCGCCTCGGCGGCGGTCACGCTCGCCGCATTGATCTTGTCGCTTTTGATCATCGTCCGGCACACCACGAACGGATTGTCGGACCTTTCCGCGGCGGCGCGCGCGGTCGCCAGCGGCGATCTCGATACGCCCTTCACGGTGAAAGGCGTCGGCGAGGTTCGCAGCCTGTCGCTCGCCTTCGAGAGGATGCTTTCGAATTTGCGGGCCAATATGGGCCAGATCCGCACGCTTGCATTCTTCGACACAATCACGGAATTGCCGAACCGCGAAAAGATCAAGATCGACGGGCCGGCGGCGATCAACGAGGCGGCCTGCGGAACGTTGCTGTTCATCGACCTCGACGGGTTCAAATCGATCAACGACACCTTCGGCCACAATATGGGCGATCAATTGCTTCGCAAAGTGTCGAAGGAATTGCGGCAATATTTCCTCGAGGCGCGCGACATCTATCAGGCCGGAAAGGTCGTGCTGGCGCGGGTCGGCGGCGACGAATTCGCCGTCATCATTCCCGGCATTGAATCGCGGCAGCAGGCGAGCGCGATCGCGAACGGGGCAATCGATGTTCTTCGCCAGCCTTTCAGCATCGGCGGATCGAAAATCAATATCGGCGCGAGCGTCGGCATCACGATGTTCCCGGAAGACGCCTCCACCTATGAGGATCTTCTGGTCAATGCGGACCTCGCGATGTATGCGGCCAAGAACAAGGGCCGCAACACCTGCACGTTCTACACACCGGAGCTTGCGAGCGCCGCACGCGACCGGCTGACGCTCGAGAATGAACTGAAGGAAGCGATCAAGAAGCGGGCGCTGTCCGTTCACTATCAGCCAAAATGCGATTGCCACGATGGCCGCATCCGCGGCGTCGAAGCGCTGGTACGCTGGCGCCATCCGCGTTTGGGACCGATTCCGGCTGACCGGTTCATCAAGCTTGCCGAGGAATCCGGACTGATCGCCGATATCGACCGGTTCGTTATCAGCCAGGCGGTCCGGGAAATCGGCGAGCTTATTCGGGACGGTTCTGACATCGTCCTGGCGGTCAATGTGACGCAGAGCGAACTCTCCGATCCCTTCTTCATGCGTGACATTGTCCGCGTGCTCAAGAACGCCAATTACCCGCCGACGCAGCTTGAAATCGAAATCACCGAGTCGATCGCAATGCGCGATCCCGAGCAGGTATCCACCCGCGTCGCATCGCTGCGCCAACTCGGAATCCGGTTCGCGATCGACGATTTCGGCGCGGGTTATTCGAACCTCGCGACGCTGGCGCGGCTTCCATTCGATACGATCAAGCTCGATCGCTCGCTGATTACCAATGTTGCCAATGACGCCGAGAAGCAGACGATCCTGCGGATCGCACTCGGCCTCGCCAAGGAGCTCGGCTTCGAGTCGGTCGCCGAAGGCGTCGAGACGCTCGAGGACCTGAAATTCATCGCCGACGAAGGGGCGACGATGGGCCAGGGCTATGTCTTCAGCCCGGCCGTGCCGCTCGAGGAATTGAAGGCGCTTCTTGACCCCCGGCGCCTGGGCGACCGGTTCGAGGCTGCCCCGCAAAAGAAGAAGATGCACTCTTAGGTGTAATAGCCCCGGACGCTGGCTTTAGGCCGGATTTGCAATTACCAATATCGCCCATGATCGGGGAGCGCGGGCGGCTCAATGGATAATGTCGAGATGATCCCGGCAGGGGCCGGACGGCGCTCCTGGTACCGATCCATCGCCGGCAAGCTGATTTCCGCGTTCGTTCTGGTCGCCACCCTGACGGTCGCAGCGACCCTCGTCGCGCTCTATCAATTCGGCAATATCGATGCGGTCATGACGCGGCTGACGGAGTCCAGCCTGCCGCGAGTCAAACATTCGCTCGCTGTGGAAACGAACGCCAAGGCTATTGCCGCGAGCGGCGCGCAGCTTGCGGCGGCGACATCGGAAACCCTGCGCTTCACGCGGATGTCCGAATCGACCGAGCAGATCGCCAAGCTGTGGACCAATCTGTCGGAACTGCGATCGATCGTCGGCGATACGCCTGCGATCACGCAGCTGCAGTCCCTGATTGCCTCGATCGATGAGCGACTCGGTCAGCTCGACCGCGCCGTGCAAGAAAGGATCACGCTCGTTGCCGCGCGCGACAAGGCGATCAACGCTATCTCCCCCGCCACCGATGTGCTCGCGGCGGCGCTTACGTCCCAAGCGAAACCGAATGATTCGGCGCTGGTCGAGGCGATCCATCAATTGCGCACGGATGCGTATGCGGCGGCATCGCTGCTCTATCAGGTGCCGGCGGCGGACAAGGCGGACGCTATCGGCCGGTTGCAAAAAGCATTTGATGGCGCGCGCGATCGCCTCCAAGCCGCACAGTCGGCTCTGGCCGCGCGCGGCGCACCGGGCGATCAGGCATTGCCGAAGGTCGCGGAAGCCGTGCAGAGACTGATCGGTCTCGGTGCCGGCAAGAACGGATTGTTCGAAGTTCGTACCGGCGAACTGGTGTAGCAAAATATTGCCACTCGCCTGCAATCATCGCTGCAACATGTCGTGACAGACATGGAAGCACAGGTGGCGGCGCTGGTGTATGCGGCCGAGGAGGAAGCGATCGATTCCAAGTTGCTGTCGGAGTCGGCGCTCAAGACCAGCCGGTACTGGCTGCTCGCGATTTCCTTTGTGAGCCTGATGGCGGCCATTCTGGTGGTCTGGCTTTTCGTCATCGGCTACATCGTCGCGCGGCTGCGCGAATTGACGCGCGGCATGGTCGCGGTGTCGAAGGGCCGGCTCGACACGCCCATTCCGGCACGCACGCCCGACGAGCTCGGCGACATGAGCGGCGCGCTCGCGGTGTTCCGCGACAACGCGCGCGAAATCCATGTCGCCAGGGAACAGGCGGAAGAGGCGCGGCTGATGGCGGAAGCGGCGTCGCGCACGAAATCGGCATTCCTTGCCAATATGAGTCACGAATTGCGCACGCCATTGAACGCGATCATCGGCTATAGCGAAATCCTGCATGAAGATGCCGCCGACCGCGGCGACACCGCAAGCCAGGCCGATCTCGTCAAAATCCAGAGCGCGGGCAAGCACCTGCTCGGCCTGATCAACGACATTCTCGATCTGTCCAAGATCGAATCGGGCCGGATGGACATTCACCTCGAGGATGTCGATCTCGGCAAGCTCGTCTCGGAAGTGCGCGTTCTGGTGGCGCCGCTGATGGACAAGAATGCCAACACGCTTCAGGTCGAGATGCCCGCCGATATCGGCATGATGCGGGTCGATATGGTCAAGCTCAAGCAAAGCTTGATCAACCTGCTCAGCAACGCGGCGAAGTTCACCAAGCAGGGCATCGTGACGCTGGGCGTTCGCCGCGTTGCAGGGTCGGTTAAATTCGCGGTCAGCGATTCCGGCATCGGCATGTCGGACGAGCAGGTCGGCCGCCTGTTCCAGGCCTTCACGCAGGCCGACGCGACAACGACGCGCAATTACGGCGGCACCGGTCTCGGCCTGACCATCACCAAGCATTTCTGCACCATGCTCGGCGGCACGATCGGCGTGACCAGCAAACCGGACGAGGGCTCCACCTTCACTATCACGCTTCCGGATAGCGGCGTGCGCGAGCAGGCGACGATTCCCGCCGCCGAGGCGCCGCGGATCAGCGGCGCCGTCTCCGGCAAGACCGTGCTCGTCGTCGATGACGATCCGGCGGTCCACGACGTGTTGCGGCAAACGCTCGTCAAGGAAGGCTACCGGCTACTGCATGCCTATGACGGCATCGAGGCGCTCCAGATTGCCAAGGACGATCCGCCGGACGTGATCACGCTCGACGTGATGATGCCGCAGCTCGACGGCTGGACCGTGCTCGGAAAACTCAAATCCGATCCGGATCTCGCACCTATTCCGGTCATCATGCTGACGATCGTCGACGAGCGAACCATGGGCTATTCGCTTGGCGCGGCGGAATACATGACCAAACCGGTCGACCGCGCGCGCCTGATCGAGTTGCTGCGGCGCTTCGCGGCCAGGTCGCACGAGGCGGTGATCCTGGTGGTCGACGACGACGCCGACGTTCGCAGCATTGTGAAAACGACCGCCGAAAAGGCGGGATTGAAAGCCGCCGAGGCCCGCGATGGACGCGCCGCGCTCGACTGGCTGGCGGCCAATTCCCCGCCGGCGCTGATCCTGCTCGACCTGATGATGCCGGTGATGGACGGCTTCGAGTTTCTGGAAAAGGTGAAGGACATCTCCGCCCTGAACCGCGTTCCGATCGTGGTCCTGACGGCGAAGGACCTGACGCAAGCCGAGCGCAATGTCATCAATGAACGCACGATGCTGGTGCTGACCAAAGGCGCCCAGCCGCTGTCATCGCTCGGCAGCGCACTGTCCGTCATGGCGCGCCAGCCGCGCGACGCACAGCATGAAAAAATCAGTGAAAAAGAGGCGCAGTAACAACAATGCCCAAAGTGCTTTTGGTTGAGGACAATGAAATGAACCGGGACATGCTGTCCCGCCGGCTGACGCGCAACGGTTACGACGTCGTGATCGCGGTCAACGGCCAGGAAGGCATCGAGATGGCGGTGAGCGAGAAGCCGGATCTGATTTTGATGGACATGAGCCTGCCAGTGCTCGACGGCTGGGAGGCGACCCGCAAGCTCAAGGCCGATCCCGCGACCGCTTCCATTCCAGTCATTGCGCTGACGGCGCATGCGATGGAGACCGACCGTGAAAAGGCCCTGGCCGCCGGATGCGACGACTTCGATACCAAGCCGATCGAATTGCCGCGTCTTCTCGAAAAGATGAAAGCCTTCGTTTCGGATGCAGGCTGGAAATGAACGCTTCCGGGACACCGGACGAGACTGAAGCGCGGCGGCTCTCGATCGCCTTGCGCGCGCATCTGCGACAGGAATTCGTTGCGCCGGCCGCGGCCATCGTCGGCTTTGCCGAAATCGCGCTCGAGGAGATCGAGCGGCTGGGTTTGCAGGACTATCGGAACGATCTCGAGCGGATCGTCAATGCCGGATTTTCCCTGCAAGAACGCCTGGACGACGCGCTCAGCCAGACTGGCATCCCCGACGACATCGACGGCTACCGTGCGCAGCTGCGCCATGATCTTCGCACCCCGATCAACGCCGTGAAGGGTTATGGCGAAATGATCGTCGAAGATGCAGCCGACAGCGGACATGACGCCATTCTCTCCGACCTTAAAAGGCTGCTCGACGCCGCCAACGGCATGCTGACACGGATCGATGCGCTGGTGGTCTTCACCGGTCAGGGCATGGCAGCGATGCCGGAGACCGCCACGGACTCCTTTGGCGGCGCATCACGCGTGATCGACGCCATCCGCGGCGCCGAGCGCCACAGCGCGCTCTCCGACATTTCCGGCCGCATTCTTGTGGTCGACGACAATGATTCCAATCGCGATCTGGTTGCGCGGCGGCTCGCGCGCGACGGCCACGCCGTGGAGACCACCGGTGGGGGTGCGGAGGCGCTGTCGCTGCTCGAGGATCGGGACTTCGATCTCATTCTGCTCGATATCCTGATGCCCGATATGAGCGGCTATGAAGTGCTCGCGCGCCTGAAAGCCGATCCGGCGATGCACGAAATCCCGGTGATCATGATTTCCGCTCTGGACGAAGTCGATTCCATCGTGCGCTGCATCGAGGCCGGCGCGGTCGATTACATGCCCAAGCCCTTCGAGCCGGCACTTTTGCGCGCGCGCATCCGGGCCTGCCTTGAAAACAAGCTGTTGCGTGATCGCGAGCGGGCGATGATCGAGGAAATCCGCAAGGCCAAGGAGCAGAACGAAGCGCTGCTGCTCAGCATCCTGCCGAAGGCAGTGGTCGAGCGGATCAATGACGGCGCTTCGATGGTCGCCGACCATATTCCGGAAGCCACCATCCTGTTCGCCGACCTCGTCGATTTCACCCCGTTCGCGGGAAATATGGCGGCCGCCGATGTGGTCGGCTTCCTCAACCGCATTTTCTCGGCCTTCGACCGGCTCGCCGACCGCTTCGGCGCGGAGAAGATCAAGACCATCGGCGACGCCTATATGCTTGCCGTTGGAATTCCGGAGCCGCGCGAAGATCATGCCGAGGCCGCCGCGCGCATGGCGCTGGCGATGATCGAAGCGCTGGAGGATCTGAAAGCCGAGAGCAAGGCACCGATCCGGCTGCGGATCGGACTGCATGCCGGGCCGGCCATCGCCGGCGTGATCGGGGAGCGGAAATTCGCCTATGACATCTGGGGCGCGACGGTCAATCTCGCGAGCCGGATGGAGTCGCACGGCGCGCCGGACCGCATCCATATTTCAAAGGCACTGGCGCGTCGGCTCGACGGAAAATTCGTCCTCACGCCGCGCGGTCCGATCGAGGTGAAGGGCGCCGGGCTGATGGAAACCTATTTCCTCGACGGCGAGCGCACGTAAACGCGGTCGCTAGTTTTGTTTTGATCGCGCGAATGGATTGAGCCAGCCGGATTTCGGCTTCGGTTGCGCCTTCGCCGCCTTTTTCTTTGCGCGCTTCGCCTCGGCCAGAAGTTTTGCTTTCTCCGCCGTGCGCAAATCGCAGAATTTCTCGATCGCATCGCTCACCGCCGCGGCAACAAGCTTTTGGCGCTCGGCTGAGATGAGCAGCAATTCGTCGTCGCGGTTGATCATCATACCGGCCTCCAGAAGCACGGCCGGCATTGCCGTATGCCGTAGAACGATCAGCTTGTCATAGCGGTAGACGCCGGCGTCCGGATCGATCAGGTCGCGCCGGCGGCTGCCCATGATCGCCTCGGTATAGTGACGCGTGTATTGCAGGTTGCGCGCTTTCAGCTGCTTGCCAAGCAGACTGCCGAACAAAAGGCTCGCCTTGCGCTCGGCATTGTCGAACGAGACGAACAACGAGTGGCCCGTGAACCGGTCGCTGAATTTGTTGGGCTTACCTTCGAATTCCCAGTCTTCCTTGAACAGCTCCGGAACGGAATCGTGATGGATCGAGAGATAAAGGTCGCCTTGCATCGCATTGGCGTTGCGCACGCGCGCGAGCAATCCTTTCAGGGCAGGGCCAGCTGTGACCAGCAGGATCGTCCGGCCGAATCCATCGGCGCTCAGTTTCTGCTCGATCGCCTTCGCGAGGTCGAGGTTGAACTGATATTCCGGCACGCCGCGCGCGCTCATGGCGCCGGGTTCTTCAAGCGTGTGCCCGACATCGACAATGGTGCGGAAGGATGCGCGGTTGCAGCTCGAGGGCGGCGCTGCAGGCGAGGGGACATCCGCCGTCTGCCCCGACGCCACTTGGGTAAGGCCCGGCAGCAGCAAAAGCGCCAAGAGCGATGCTCTATGGTACTGATTCCACATGATGATTCGATTCCGCGCCGCCGATGGCAAAAGCTAGCACGAACCGGGTGCGCAAAGCCGCTTCCATCAAGAAGGGTGGACAAGCGGATTGCTTCGTTTATCTGCTCGGAACCTCCGACCGGAACGGCACCCGCACCTATGTCGGCTGGACGCTCGATCTCGACCGGAGGCTCAGGCAGCATAATGGCGGCAAAGGCGCGCGCTCGACCCGCGGCCGCACCTGGATCCTGCTCCATGTCGAGCGCTTCGCCACGCGCCAGGAAGCCATGAGCCGGGAATGGTACTTGAAGCGGGACCGGCCGTTCCGCAAACTGCTGGCGCAAAAGATCGTCCGGTAATGTCCGGCCATTTCGCTTAAGCGGTCGTCGGGTTCATGCTCACGCTGCGGCAGATCGAAGTCATCCGCGCCATCATCGTGACCGGCACAATCGGCGGCGCGGCGCGGCTTCTGAATGTGTCTTCGCCCGGCATCAGCCGCGTGATGAAGCACACCGAGGGCGCGCTGGGCTTGCGTCTCTTCATCCGCCGCCAGGGCCGTTACATTCCGACACCGGAAGCGAAGGATATTTTCAGCCAGATCAATGCCGTCTACGACAAGGTCGAGGACCTTCACTTCGTCATTCGCCGCCTTGAGAGCGGCGCCATCTCGGAACTCAAAATCGGCTCGGTGCCGAGTATCGCCAATGTGATGGTGCCGCGCGCGATCAAGCGCGTGCGCGAGAAATATCCCAAGCTCCTGATCGACGTCGACATCCTCAAGATCGAGGAAGCGATCGACTATCTCCTGCTCGGCAAGGGCGAGGTGGTCACCATCAGCTACAAGCTCGAACATCCGCTGCTGACCTTCGAGCCGCTGGCGATGGGCAAGCTCTATTGCATCGTGTCGGAAAATCACGAACTCGCGCAGCGAAAGCGCGTGACCGCGGCGGAGATTTCGAAATATCCGTTGATCGGCATCGATCCGGAGGATCCTTACGGCCGGATCATGGCCGGCATTTTCGCGCAGCGGTCGCTCAGCTACGAGGTCACCATCCGCGCGCGCTTCGGCACCACCGTGTTCGCGCTCGTCAAACATGGTCTTGGCATCGCGGTGCTCGATGAATTCACCGTCGCGGAGACGCCGCTGACGGGCGTCGCCAAGATTCCGATCGCGGAGCCGACGGAATTCCAGACCTATTTCGCCTATCGCAAGGATGCGACGCTTTCGAGCTTCTGCGAGTTTTTCATCGCGGTCCTGCGCGCGGAAATGCAGGGAAAACCGGCGCAGAATTCATCCAAAATGCCGCTCCGGGGACGAGTCCGGGCCGCTGGCAAAAAGTAACACCATGTTTGCAATTCACTAGAATTTGGTATTTGACGTTACTTGAGGGGATCGGCACTGTACGCGCTGCACGGCGTTTGGAATCATCCTCTCGCTCGCTGCCAACAAGCAAGAAACGCTTATCACATTGGGAGGAATTCATGAGAATTTTTGCAGCAGCCGCGGTTGCGGCTTTGGCTTTCGCACATCCTGCGGCGGCTCAAGACCTGAAACTTCACGGCGCACTCGAACTGTCGGGCGCTGGGGCGGTGTCCGGCACGAACTTCCGTGACGGGGTCGTGCTCGCGATCGAGGAAATCAACGCCAAAGGCGGCATCATGGGCCGCAAGATCGTCTTCGAGGCGCTCGACACCCAAAGCGTTCCGACCACGGCGCGCGCCGTCATTCAGAGAATTCTCGACGACAAGCCCTACGTCCTGTTCGGGCCGGTGTACTCCGGCTCGGTCATGGTCACCATGGAAATGGCGCAAGCCGCCGGAATTCCGCAGATTACGGGCGGTGAAGCGTCCGCGATCACGCAGAAGGGTAATCCCTTCATCTTCCGCACGTCTTTCGGCCAACAATCGTCGATGCCGAAAATCGCGAACTACATTCGCGATGAACTGAAAGCGAAGAAAGTCGCTGTGCTCTACGTCAACAACGACTTCGGGAAAGGCGGACGCGACAACTTCATCAAGGAGATGAAGGCCCGCAACATCAACGTAGTGGCGGACATCTCGAGCGAATCCGGCGCCGTCGATTTTGCCGCCGACGTCGTGAAGCTCAAGGGTGCAAATGCCGACGCGATCTTCGTTTACACCAACGAGGAAGAGAGCGCGCGCTTCCTGCGCGAAGCCCGCAAGCAGAACGTCACCGTTCCGCTGATCGGCGAGACGACCCTGCTCGGCCAGAAAGTGGTCGAACTCGCCGGACCGGCGGCCAATGGCGCGCGCGGCCATGTCGGTCTCACCATCGATGCGCCGGTCCCGGCCGTCACGGCGTTCAAGGACAAGTTCAACAAGCGCTTCAAATATCTTCCGGATCACAACGGCCTTAAAGGCTATACCGGCATGTATCTCGTCAAATACGTGTCCGAGAAGAACAAGAAGTTCGACAGCAAGGCTTTCGCCGACGCTGTGCATGGCCTGACGATCGATCCGAAAGACGAGCCCGGCATTCTGATGAATGCGACCTGGGACAAGAACGGCGACATCGACCGCGAAAGCTTCCTGGCCGAGATCGTCGACGGCAAGCAGAAGATCGTGAAGGTGCTGCCGAAACTCAACAAGTAATCGGCAAAGGATCGGGCGTTCTACCGATGAGCAATGCTTCGTACAAAGTCGCCGGCGTTATGGGTTGGCCGGTGGCGCAATCGCGTTCGCCCAAGCTGCACGGCTATTGGCTGGACAAGTACAAAATTCCCGGCAGCTACATTTTGCTGCCGGTCCAGCCGGAGCGTCTTGCGGACGCGATCAGGGGATTGAGGGCGTTCGGCTTTGCCGGCTGCAATGTCACCATTCCCCACAAGATCGCGGTGATGGATCTCGTTGACCGTGTCGAACCGCTGGCAAAGCGGATCGGCGCGGTCAACCTGATCGTTGCCGAACCCGATGGTTCGCTGAGCGCGTTCAATAAGGACGGCTACGGTTTCATTCAGTGCCTGCGCGACGCGCGGCCGGACTGGCGCGCCGATGCGGGACCGATCGTCGTGCTCGGCGCCGGCGGCGGCTCGCGCGCGGCCGTGGTCAGCATGGCGGACGAGGGCGCGCGTGAAATCCGTCTGGTCAATCGCACGATCAGCAAGGCCGAGAAGATCGCGGAAGCCGGCGGTCCCTCGGTCAAGGTTTTTCCCTGGGACAAACGCGCGGAAGCGCTCGACGGCGCGGCAACGCTCGTCAATTGCACGAGCCTTGGCATGATCGGTCAGCCGCCGCTCGAGATCGCGCTCGATGCGCTGCCGACATCGGCGCTCGTTTGCGACATCATCTATAATCCGCTCGAGACCGCGTTGCTCGCGGCCGCGCGCAAGCGCGGCAATACGACCGTGAACGGGCTCGGCATGCTGCTGCATCAGGCGCGCCCGGCTTTTCAGGCCTGGTTCGGGGTGATGCCGGAGGTGACGCCGGATTTGCGGAAGTCGATCGAAGCGACGATCTGAACGCGCCTCAGAGCGCGGCGATCGCCTGCACTTCGACACAATAATCGCTATGCGCGAGACCGTTCACGATCAGAAGCGCATTCGGGGGATAGGTCCTGTTGGGAAACATGGCGGGGAAATGATGCTGGCGCCAAGCTGCGAATTTCGGAAGATCGGCTCTGTCGACGAGATAGCTCGTGAATTGCACGACATTGCCGAAGCCTGCGCCGGCCGCGTGCAGGGCCGCTTCGATATTCGCGAAGACCTGCTTGCATTGCCCGTCGAAGTCATGCGCGGCGACGACATTGCCGTCGCTGTCGGAGGAGGCCATGCCGGCGATGAACAGGAATTCCGACGCCTGCGCGCGCATCGCACGCGAATAGGTGCCTTTCGGGACGCCGAGCGTTTCCGGATTGAGCGCCGTGATCTTGACCATGCGGTGATTCCTCCCTTCGGACATCGCAAGCTTCATCGCTCCGGCGGCATTTGCAAGTGTGCAGGCCGCGGGACAAACGCGAGTGCAAAGGCATGAGCACCGAAATCCTGCAATTGCTGGTCTCGGGTCTCGCGACCGGCGCGATCTATGCGCTGGCGGCGATCGGTTTTTCGCTCCTGTGGCAGACGTCGCAAACGATCAACTTTGCGCAGGGCGAGTTCGTGATGCTGCCGGCCTTCTTCATTCTGATTGCCGGAAATCTCGGCCTGCCGTTCTGGGCGGCCGCGCTGATCGGCATCGCGGTTTCCGTTTTGACGCTTGGCATCCTGTTCAAGCTCATCGTGGTCGATCCGATGATCCGCCACGGCGTCATGCCGCTCGTGATCGCGACCATCGGCCTTGCGATCCTGATGAAGGAAAGCGTGAAGGAGTTTTACAGCGCGCAGGCGCAGCCATTCCCGCCGCTTGCCGAGGCCATCGATATCTCGATCGGCGGCGTCGTGTTCTCGCTGCAGAGTATCGTGAATCTGTGCGTCGCGGTCGCGGCGGTCGTCGCCCTGCAACTGTTCTTGTCCCGCACCTATACCGGGCGTTGCATGCAGGCGACCGCGCAAAATCCTGGCGTGGCGCGCATTCTCGGGATCGATGTCGACCGCATGATCCTCTACACCTTCGTGATCAATGCCGCGCTTGTCGCGCTGGCCTCGATCCTGGTGACGCCGATCTATCTTGCGAAGTTCACCAATGGCGAAACGCTCGGTATCTACGCCTTCATTGCCGCCATCATCGGTGGGTTCAACCAGGTCCGCGGTGCGATTGTCGGCGGCCTGATCCTCGGCGTGCTGGATAATTTCGCCGCGGCCTATCTCTCCGCGCAATACCGCAGTGCGCTGCCGCTCGTCATTCTCATTCTTGTCATTCTGGTGCGGCCGCAGGGTCTGCTCGGCCGGGCCGAGGAGCGAACGGTATGAACGCGCGCAACGTTATCCTCGCCGTCCTGTCGGCCGTGGTCGTTGCCGCGCTCTTGGCGGCGCCGCATCTGCTCAAGTCCTACGGCATTTACATTTTGAGCCTGTGGGCTGTCACGACCATCGGCGCGATCGGCCTCAACCTGACGCTCGGCTATACCGGACAGATTTCACTCGCGCAGGCGGCGTTTGTCGGCATCGGCGCCTATTGCAGCGCGATCCTGACCAAGAACGGCTACCCGCTGCCGCTCGCCTATCTCGCCGCCTTCGTGTCCTGCTTTTCCATCGGCTGGGTGCTCGGCTATCCGGCGTTGCGGGTCGAGCATCATTATCTCGCCTTCGTTACACTCGCCTTCACAACGCTCGTCTATCTCATCTTCCGTAACGAGGAATGGCTGACCGGCGGCGTATCCGGCATCGGCGGCATCCCGCGGCCGGTGATTTTCGGCATGTCGCTGCGCGGTCCAGCCGAATTCTACTATTTCTGTCTTGCCAATCTCGCGGTGATCTCGCTCGCCTTCTGGTGGCTGATCCGCTCGCCCTGGGGGCGCGCCTTTGTCGCGGTGCGCGAAAATCCGGTGCGCGCGCTCTCGCTCGGCGTCGATACCAGGCGCTATACGCTGACGGCTTTTGCGCTCGGCGCCGGCCTTGGCGGGATTTCCGGCGTGCTGCTGTCGCCGCTGGTCCAATTCATCGATCCGTCGCCGTTCTCGCTCACCGCCTCGCTCAATCTGTTGCTGATGGTGGTGATCGGCGGCGCCGGATATTTCTTTGGGCCGTTTGTCGGCGCCATCGTCGCCGTTCTGCTGCCGGAATGGCTGCGCTTCTCCGGCGGGTTCTACCTCATTTTCTATGCGACCCTGGTCATGCTGCTGATGGCGTTCTGCCCGACCGGCCTGATCGGGCTGGCCGGCCGTCTCTTTAAACGCGTTTCCAAGCCGGTTGCGTCCGCGGTGGAGAAGACGGCATGAACCCGCTTCTCTCAGTCCACAATCTGCAGAAGCACTTCGGAGGCATTGTCGCGGTCGACGGCGTTTCGTTCGAGGTCCATGACCGGGAAATTCTCGGCATCATCGGGCCGAACGGCAGCGGAAAATCCACGCTGTTCAATTGCATTCTCGGTCAATTGCAGCCGTCCGGCGGGGAGGTGCGGCTCGAGGGAAAGAACATCACTGGCTTGCGACCGTCCGACCTGAATCGACTCGGCGTCAGCCGGACCTTCCAGCTCCTGCAGATTTTTCCGCAATTGAGCGTGCGTGAGAACCTCATCCTCGCCGGCCAGGAGCATCAGGGCAATATGGCGACGCGGCTGTTCGGCGCGCGCGATGCCGGTCTCACGCCGGCCGCCGAGAAGATGATCGACTTTTTCCGGCTGCGACACTTGGCGGATGAGCTTGCCGGCTCGCTGAGCTACGGCCAGCAGAAGCTGCTCGACGCCGCGATGGCGCTGATGTCGGGACCGCGGCTGGTGCTGCTCGACGAGCCGGCCGGCGGCGTCAATCTCACGATGCTCGCGGATCTGAAGGAGCGGCTGCGCGCGATCAACGCGGAGCAGGGCGCGACCTTGGTGGTGATCGAACACAATATGGATTTCGTGATGTCGCTATGCACACGCGTGCTGGTGCTCGCCGAGGGCAAGCCGTTCGCGATGGGCAAGCCGGAGGAAGTGCGCAACAACCCCAAAGTGATCGAGGCGTATCTTGGCCACTGAACCTATCCTGACGCTGGACGACGTCCATGCCGGCTACGGCAAGATGACGATTTTGCACGGCACGACCTTTTCGGTCGCCCGCGACGCCGTCACGACCGTGATCGGGCCGAACGGCGCCGGAAAATCCACCGCCTTCAAGACCATTTTCGGCATGCTGCGCGCGAGAACCGGCCGCATCACATTTGACGGCGCCGACATCACCAATCTGGCGCCGCGCGCGCTGATCGAGCGCGGGATCGTCTATGTGCCGCAGGGCCGCAATATCTTTCCGCAACTCTCGGTGCGCCACAATCTCGAACTCGGCGGCGTGGCGGCGCCACCGCAGCTTGATCTCGCAAGCCGTCTGGAGCAGGCGCTCGACCGCTTCCCGGTGTTGCGGCGCAAGGCGAACCAGCAAGCCTCGACACTGTCCGGCGGCGAGCAGAAAATGCTCGAGATCGCGCGCGGCCTGCTGCTCGAGCCGAAGCTGATGCTGATCGACGAACCGTCGATCGGTCTCTCGCCGCTCCTTGTGTCGGAACTCTTTGCGCTGCTCAAGGATATCAAGACGCGCGGCGTGACCGTGCTGATGATCGAGCAGAACGCCAAGCGGGCTCTGGAATCCTCCGATTTCGGCATCGTGCTCGAGCTCGGCCAGACCCGCATGCACGATCGCGCTGACAAGCTGCTTGCCGATCCGCGCGTCGGGCAGCTCTTTCTCGGCGGAACCATGGAAGCGACGAAAGGGGCGGCGTGATGGATCGCTGTCTGGTCGGATTGATCGGCTGCAATATCCTGAAATCGCTGTCGCCGGCCTTGCACGAGGACGCCTTCGCAGCCGCGGGAATCAAGGGGCACTATCATCTGATGGACCTCGACGTGCTGGGCGATCGCACCGATTTCGCGCAATTGTTCGAGGCCGTGCGGATTGGCGGCTTTGCCGGCACCAACATCACTTATCCGTTCAAGGAAGCGGTGATGGCGCTGCTCGACGAGATTTCGCCGGAAGCCAAGCAGATCGGCGCCGTGAACACGGTGGTGATCGGCCGCGACGGGCGCACGCGCGGCGACAATACCGACCGCATCGGCTTCCGCCGCGCCTTTGAGGAGACGATCGGCAAGGCGACGGTTGCGGGGCAGCGCGCGGTTTTGGTCGGTGCCGGCGGGGCGGGGCGCGCCATCGCGTTCGCGCTGATCGATCTTGGCGTCGCAAAGCTGTCCATTTACGACAAGGATCAGGCCCGGGCGGACAACCTTGCGGCCGAGCTCTTGGGCCATGCCCCGACCATCGTTTTCGATTCCGCCCCCGATCTCGCGGTCGCGATGCGCGGCGCGGCAGGTGCGGTCAACGCGACCCCGATCGGCATGCACGGATATCCGGGCGTTCCGATCCCGGACGAGCTGATCGCCGCCGAGCAATGGATCGCCGACGCCATCTATACGCCGCTTGAAACGAAACTGATCGCCAATGCGAAACGCAAGGGGTGTCGCGTGATGACCGGCGGCGGCATGTGCGTTCATCAGGCCGCGGAGTCGTTTCGCGCCTTCACAGGCATTTCGCCCGATATCGCGCGCATGCGCGCATTGTTCGACCGGGCCGTGAAAGAACGGGACGCCAAGCTCGCCGCCGCCTGACACCGCCCCGCCCAAAAAGAAGAGGACGAAGCCATGCAGACCTCGATCGCAACCGTCTCGATCAGCGGCGGCCTTGCCGAAAAGCTCGAGGCGATCGCGGCCGCGGGCTTTCAGGGCATCGAGATTTTCGAGAACGATCTGCTCTCCTTCGACGGGACGCCGACGGATGTCGGCCGGCGCGTCCGCGAACTCGGACTGAAGCTCGTCGCGCTGCAGCCGTTCCGCGATTTCGAGGGTATGCCGGATGCGCAGCGCGAACGCACCTTCGATCGCGCTGAGCGCAAATTCGACGTGATGCAGGAACTCGGTACCGACATGCTGCTCGTCTGCAGCAATGTGTCGCCGCTCTCGCTCGGCGGGGTCGACCGCGCGGCGGCCGATTTCCACGAGCTTGGCGAACGCGCGTTAAAGCGCGGCTTGCGGGTCGGGTTCGAGGCCCTCGCCTGGGGCCGGCACATCAACGATTACCGCGATGCCTGGGAGGTCGTGCGCCGCGCCGACCACAAGGCGATCGGCCTTGTGCTCGACAGCTTCCACACCTTTGCGTGCAAGACCGATCTGAAGCCCTTGCGCTCGATCTCGTCCGACAAGATTTTCCTGGTGCAGGTCGCGGACGCGCCCTGGCTCGATATGGATGTGTTGTCCTGGAGCCGGCATTTTCGCAATTTTCCAGGGCAGGGCGATCTGCCGCTTGTCGATTTCATGGAGGCGGTGCAGGCGACGAATTATGCCGGCCCTCTGTCGCTCGAGATCTTCAACGACCAGTTCCGCGCCGGCTCGACCCGCAATGTCGCGATCGATGGTGTTCGCTCGCTGATCTATCTCCTGGACCAGTTGCGCGAAAAAACTGGCAAGGCCGAGTCGAGCCTGCCGTCGATGCCGCCGCGGTCGCGCTGCCTCGGCATGGAATTCATCGAATTCGCCGCCGACGACCAGTCCTCTGCCGGGCTTGCCAAGCTGTTCGGCGCGCTCGGCTTCCGCAACGCCGGCAGGCACAAATCCAAGCAGGTGACGCGCTGGACGCAAGGCGGCATCAATCTCGTGATCAATTCCGAGAAGGAGGGCTTCGCCCATTCGCATTACATCACGCACGGCACCTCGGTCTGTGCGCTCGGCTTGAAAGTGCAGAACGCGGCCGAGACGCTCGATCGCGCGAAGAAACTGCACGACACGCCGTTCCGGCAGGCGGTCGGCCCCGGCGAGCTCGAAATCCCGGCGGTGCGCGGGCTCGGCGGCAGTCTGATCTATTTCGTCGATCCGACCAGCGAACTGAAAGCGGTCTGGGAGGTCGAGTTCGATGCCGTGCCGGGCAAGCCCGCGGATGCCGGGTTGACCGCGGTCGACCACGTGTCGCAATCCATGCGCTACGAGGAGATGCTGTCCTGGCTGTTGTTTTATAATTCGCTACTGGACGTCACGAAGACGCCGCAGCTCGACATCACCGATCCGGGCGGCATCGTGGTCAGCCAGGTGATCCAGAACGCGGATTACTCGCTGCGCATTGCGCTCAACGGCTCGCAAAGCGAGCGCACGCAGTCGTCGCGCTTCCTGTCGGATTATTTCGGATCGGGCGTGCAGCACATCGCGTTCGGAACGAACGACATTTTCGCGACTGCCCAAAAGCTTAAGACCAACGGCGTGGAGATCCTGCCGATCCCGGAAAATTACTACGACGATCTGGAAGCGCGCTTTGGCTTGTCGGCCGACCTGCTGCAGAAGCTGCAGGCCGGCAACATCCTCTACGACCGGGATGACACCGGCGAATATCTGCAGATTTACACGCAGAGCTTCGAAAACCTGTTCTTTTTCGAAATCGTGGAGCGGCGCAATTACAAGGGATTCGGTGCCGCCAATGCGCCGATCCGGCTCGCCGCGCAGTCGCGGCAGGCGCGCCACCCCGCCATTCCGCGACATTAGAATGGCGAAGCTGCCCATCGCGGTTGCCGGCGCGGGCTTGATTGGCCGCGCGCATATCGCGTGCGTCCGCAAGTCACAACACTGCGCGCTGGCGGCGATCGCCGATCCGACGCCGCAGGCTGAGGCCCTTGCGAAGGAGATCGGTGTTCCGCATTTCGCCGATCTCGAGCGGATGCTGGACGAGGCGAAGCCGCAGGGCGTGATCGTGGCGACGCCGAATGTCGCGCATGCGCCGAACGGGCTCGCCTGCATCGCGCGCGGAATCCCGGCTCTGCTCGAAAAGCCGATCACCGAATCCGTTGAAACTGCAGGGGAATTGGTCGCGGCAGCAAAAAGGGCCGACGTGCCGCTGCTGGTCGGGCATCATCGCCGCCACAGCGCGATCCTCGCGCAGGCGCGCGAGGTGATCGCAAGCGGCAAGCTCGGCCGCATCACGTCGGTGACCGCTTTCACGACGTTTCTCAAGCCTGATCCCTATTTCGACATGACCTGGCGGAAAGAGCCGGGCGGCGGGCCGGTGCTGATCAATCTGATTCACGATATCGACGACCTGCGCTTTCTCATCGGCGATATCGTGCGCCTGCAGGCGATGACGTCGAACGCTGTTCGCGGCTTTGCGGTCGAGGACAGTGCCGTCGTCAATCTACAATTCGCAAACGGCGCGCTCGGCAGCATCACCTGCTCGGATGCGGCCGCGGCGCCGTGGAGCTGGGAGTTGACCTCGGGCGAGAACCCGGCTTATCCGCGCCAGCGCGAGGACTGCTGCTTCATCACCGGCACGGAAGGCTCGCTCGCGGTGCCGACCATGCGCATGTGGCATTACGGCGCGGAGCGCGGCTGGATGGCGCCGCTGCGTCAGACGCAATTGAAGGAGGACGAAGCCGATCCGCTGGCGCGGCAGCTCGATCATTTCTGCGCGGTGATCCGGCGCGAGGCGCAGCCGCTTTGCAGCGGCGAGGAAGGCGCGAAGACGCTTGCCGCGACGCTGGCGATCCATGAATCGGCGGCGGCGAAGCGCGAGGTCGTTCTCGACTAGTTACTGGCTCGCGGTGATACCGCCGTCGACATAGAGGATTTGCCCGGTCACGAAGCCAGACGCAGGCGCGGCAAAGAAGAGAACCGGCGCCACCACGTCGCGCGGATCGGCGATGCGCCCGAGCGGAATGCGCGCCAGGATTTCCTTCTTGAATTCCGGCCGCGCATAGACATGCCGAATCATCTCGGTATTGACGAAAGTCGGCGCCACGCCGTTGACGGTGATGCCGTGCGGGGCGAGCTCCATGGCGTGCTGCTTCACCAGCATCACAAGCCCGCCCTTGGTCGCGGTGTAAGCCGAATAACCCTTGCCGCGGATCGCGAGCTGCGAGCGCACGGAGAGAAGGTGAATTTGCCGTCCACCGCGCCCGCCCGCGATCTGCACTTTGGCAGATGCTTGCGCCAGGAACATCGCAGATTTCAGGTTTGTCTGGTAGACGCGATCGAAGGCCGCTTCGGTGACTTCGCCGAGCGGCTGCTCGATCTGCATGCCGACGCAATTGACCAGCGTATCGAGGCGGCCGAAGCGGGCGACCACCTGATCGACCGCGCCGGGAATGGTCGCGACATCGGTCACGTCGAGCGCGACCGCGCTTGCTTCCACGCCGGAGGTCTGCTGGATTTTCTTCGCCAGCGCATCGGCTTTCGCCATATCACGCCCACCGATCACGACACGTGCGCCATGCATCGCGAGGCCGGAGGCGATGGCTTCACCCAAGCCGCCATAGCCGCCAGGAATGAAGGCCACCCGGCCGGTGAGATCGAACATCCCGGTCAGCGACTGGCCGGCGTCGAGTTCGGGCGTGATCTTGTCGTTGCCTGACATGGTCAGTCGAATTGCAGGCCGCCGTTGAGATCGAGAATCTCGCCGGTGATGAAACCCGACAACGGCGACAGGAAGAAGCGAACGCAATGGGCGAACTCCTCCGGCTCGCAGAAGCGCCCGACCGGAATCTGCTTGAGCAACGCGTCGCGCTGGGCCTGCGTCAACTGCTCCTCGACCATCGGCGTGCGGATGTAAGCCGGCGCGATCGCGTTCACGGTGATACCGAAACTCACGGTCTCGCGCGCGAGCGAAAAGGTCAGGGCCGCCAGCGCGCCTTTCGACGTGGTATAGGCCGTGCCCGCGGTCAAGCCGCCGGACTTCATCGCGAACGAGCAGGTGTTCACGATGCGCCCGCGCTTGCGCGCTTTCATGCCCGGCACCGCGAGGCGCGACAGATAGAAAGCGCCGTCGAGATTGACCGAGAGGACTTTTCGCCATTCGTCGGGTGTGGTCTCGGCCACCTTGTTGTTGGACAGAATGCCGGCATTGTTGATCAGCACGTCGACCGGGCCGAGTTCGCTCTCGATCTTGCGGAAAGCCGTTTCCGTGGCGGCCGGGTCCGACACGTCGAAGCCATATCCGCGCGCGGACGCGCCGATGCCGGCCACAGCCGCATCGAGCTTTGCGCCCGCAAGATCAGCCATCGCGACACGATAGCCTTCCACCGCCAGCATGCTGGCGGTCGCAAGCCCCATCGAACCGGCGGCGCCGGTGACCAGCGCCACCTGACCGTTACCGAAGGCGGTCATGCCAGCGTCCCGGCGACGCGGATCATCTCCGGCCCCAGGTAAGTCCGGCAGCGCTCGTCGCCGATCAGAGACTTGAAACTCGCATGCGGTGTCACGCCGCCATTCGACACCAGCAGGAAGCGTTCCGCAATCTCCGACAGAATCTCCAAATGGTAACTTGCGGTCGGGTGCAGGCAGACAAAGACGAGGCGACCTTCGCCACGGAGCTTGCGGAAGAAATCCAGCATGAAGCCGATATAGCCATCCTGCGGATTGAATTGCGGTTCGTCGAAGAGGTGAACCATCGGTTTCTTCGAGGGCGAGGCGGCGAGCATGAAAGACGGCACCAGCTTGCGGAAGCGGCGGACCTGATAGGACTGATGATAATGGATCGCGAGGCGGTCGCGCTCGCGATATTTCACCCGGTAGATATCGGTGCCGGCGACGAAAACCTTGCCGCCGGTCGGCTCGTTCGAGCCGGTCATCATCTCGAATAACGTGGTCTTGCCGGCGCCGTTCGGCCCGACCACGCCGACGATTGCCGGCTCCTCGATGGTCAGGTCGGCCTCGAGCGTGAAGGTCGGCACGCGCGAAAAACGGCCGCGCGTGTAAACCTTCTTCAGCTTGTCGAGAACGATCAGCGGCTCGCTCACATCAGGCTCCCAGCAATCTCTTGCGCAGCGGCTTGTCGTCACGCAATTGCGCGGCCGGGCCGGACCAGGCGATGCGACCGCGGTCGAGGATGGCGGCGCGATCCGCGATGGAGAGGGCGATTTCGGCATTCTGCTCCACGACAAGCGACGCCACGCCTTCGGATTTCAA
>CAYJNT010000009.1:0-4300 GCA_964370945.1 uncultured Hyphomicrobiales bacterium
TGCCGCTCCGGAACCGGCTCGGCAACCCCGGGGAAGAAAGCCCCTCTATGCGTCGGGGAAACGTTCGGGCAATTGGCGGTCATGCGCCAAATTATCGAAACGGGTAACCTCGGCGTCGAATTGCACCTTCACGGTGCCGGTCGGGCCGTGGCGCTGCTTGCCGATGATCAGCTCAGCCTTGCCGTGCGCTGCGTGTATCTCGACCAGCCATTTTGCGTGCTCGTCCGTGTTCGGCTTCGGCTCCCTGTTCGCCAGATAATACTCCTCGCGAAACACGAACATCACGACGTCGGCGTCCTGTTCGATCGAGCCGGATTCACGCAAATCCGACAATTGCGGCCGCTTGTCGTCCCGGTTTTCGACCTGACGCGACAATTGCGAGAGTGCGACAACTGGAACGTTCAATTCTTTCGCGAGTGCCTTGAGGCTGGTGGTGATCTCGGTGACCTCCTGCACGCGGCCTTCCTGCGCGCGCCGGGTCGAGCCTTGCAAGAGCTGGATATAGTCGACGACCAGAACGTCGAGGCCACGCTGGCGTTTCAAACGCCGAGCCCGCGCAGCGAGTTGCGCGATCGACAGCCCGCCGCTTTCATCGACGAAGAACTTCAAATCTTGCAATTCGATCGACTTTTCTTTGATCCTTTCAAAATCGGCTTCCGTGATATCGCCGCGTCGTATCTTGCTTGACGAAATTTCCGTCTGCTCCGCGATAATACGGGTGGCAAGCTGCTCGGCCGACATTTCGAGCGAGAAGAAGCCGACAATGCCGCCGTTCAAGGTCGAGGTGTGGCCGTCGGCGCGCACTTCGCCCTGCCACGCCTTTGCAATGTTGTAGGCGATGTTGGTCGCGAGCGCGGTCTTTCCCATGCCGGGACGGCCGGCGATGATGATCAGATCGGACTTCTGTAAGCCGCCCATCCTGCTGTCGAGGTCGCGCAAGCCGGTGGCGAGGCCGGACAATTTTCCCTCGCGTTGATAGGCATTAGCGGCCATGTCGACGGCGGTGGTGAGCGCCTTCCCGAAACGCTGGAAGCCGCCCTCGTAACGACCGCTCTCGGCCGCCGCATAAAGCTTCTGCTCGGCTTCCTCGATCTGCTTGGATGGAGTGGAGTCAATAGGCGAATCGTAAGCGGTGTTTACTAATTCCTCGCCTATGACAATTAGAGCGCGGCGTGTCGATAGATCGTAGATCGTCTGCCCATAATCCACTGCGTTGATAACCGTAGTGGCTTCGGCGGCTAGACGCGCAAGATACTGACTAACGGTTAGGCCCCCGATATTAGCCTCGGCAGGAAGAAACGTCTTCAGCGTGGCCGGGTTCGCTGTTTTGCCCGCGCGGATGAGGCTGGCGCTAAGCTCGTAGATTTTCTGATGGGCCTCCTCAAAGAAATGCCGCGGTTCCAGAAAATCCGACACCCGGTAGAACGCTTCGTTGTTGACCATGATCGCGCCCAAGAGCGCCTGCTCCACCTCGACATTGTGCGGTGCAGTGCGATAGGGCTGCGTCGCCTCGGTCGGCAACTTGCGGACATTCGAATCAAGCGGTGCCATGGGTTTGATGAGCGTCGGTGAAAGCGTCGGAAGAATGACCTGATTGGATGACGTATCACTACACTCGGCCGCACGCGGGCCGCCGTGCGAAATGTCCCCATTACACACCGGCTTCGATATTTCGGGTGACAACTTACTTGACGACGCTGTCGCGTGAACCGCAGTGTCGCTCCCACGCGAACCGCAGTGTCGTCAGCGCTCGACCAGCCGCAACGGAGTCTTCGCCCGCTGCGCGGGAATGGCCGCCGCCGGCTCGACGTGATCGTGCATGTATGCACGCGTCATGGGCACGGCGTCGAGTTTTTTCGCGAGCTGGATCTGGAACACCGTCACGCCGAGATGGCGGAAAGAGGCCTCGCAGCCGGCGAGATAGAATTCCCACATGCGGAGGAAGCGCTCGTCGAAAATCTTGAGCACTTCGTCGCGCTGCGCCATGAAACGCTCGCGCCAGTGGCGCAAAGTTTCGGCATAATGCAGGCGCAGCACCTCGATATCGGTGATGATCAAGCCGGCGCGCTCGATCGCGGGCGTCAGTTCGGAGAGGGTGGGCGCATAGCCGCCGGGAAAAATATATTTCCAGACCCAGGCATTGGTGATCGACGGCGCGTCCCAGCGCCCGATCGTGTGCAGCAGCATCACGCCGTTATCTGTCAGCAACTCGCGGCACTTGTCGAAGAAGGGCCGGTAATAGGCCTTGCCGACATGCTCGAACATGCCGACCGATACTATACGGTCGAATTGCCCGTTCAGGTCGCGATAATCCTGCATGCGGAAGTCGCAGGGCAGCTTTTCGTTGGCGACGCGCTGCCGCGCGATCGCGATCTGCTCGTCCGACAGATTGATGCCGGTCACCGACGCCTGCGCGGATCGTGCGAGATGCAGGCCGAGCCCGCCCCAGCCGCAACCGATATCGAGCACGCGCAGGCCGGGCGTGTCGAGCAGGAGCTTCCTTTCGATATGCCGCTTCTTGGCGCCTTGCGCCTCCTGCAGATCCATGCCGGGCGTCTCGAAATAGGCGCAGGAATATTGCATGTCCGGATCGAGAAAGAGTTTGTAGATCCGGGAATCGATATTGTAGTGATGCCGTGAATTTCGTTGCGCCCGGATGAGATTGTTGAGCCTGAAGGCGCCGCGCAGATGCGCCCTAATGTTGCGGATGAGATTTGACCAGACGGTCGGCTCCCGGCGGCCGAAATTGCGGGCGAGAATATCGAGCAACGCGGCGATCGAGCCGTGCTCGATCACGAGCCCGCCGTCCATATAGGCCTCACCAAGCCGCAATTCCGGATCGAGCAGGACCGCCCATTGCCAGCGGTAAGAGGTGAAGCGGATCGCAACCGGCGCACCGGTGCCATCTCCATAAAGCCGCTTTTGACCGCCGGCGGTGGTAACGGCGAGGGAGCCTTCCTTCACAAGGCGGCGGAGTATGATTTCGAGCACCCGGTCCATATGGGCACCTATCAAAACCGGCCGTTCCCCGAGCGGCCTTACGTCAATATGACTGACCACATAATACAAAACGCCGGGAATCGGTTCCAGTCCCACCTTTGAGCGGCTGATGCTGATTAATTCGGCGGCCCCGAATCCCGGGTCACAATATATTGGGATAAAATGGCGCATCTTTTTATGGGCGGGTGTGACTCAAAAATGGGCCACATTCGTCCGGCTATGAGCTAAGCACAGGCGGCGGAGACCGGGGTCAACCGGTCACTCAAATAAGGGGAGACAGGACGTTGTTGCGGCGGTTTTTCGCGTTTTCGGTCAGCTCGCTCGTGATCCTGGCGCTTGCCGCAAGCGCCGATTCCGCCCCGCGCGATAGTTCGCAGCGGCCGGCGGCGCCGCCGCGCAATCAGCCGTCGGCGACCATTCCCCAGACCGAGCCCATGGATCTCGACGAGGGCAAGAGCCCGCAGCAGATGTTTTCGAGCTCGTGCTCGGTCTGTCATCAGAGCCCGCAAGGCCTTGCGAAAGGCCGCAGCGCCGGGCAACTGGGCTCGTTCCTGCGCCAGCATTATACGACCGGTACGGGCCAGGCCGGCACGCTGGCCAATTACCTGACCTCGGGCGGTTTGGAACGCGGTGGGCCGACGCCGGTGCGCGCGTCGCCTGGCGACAAGCCCGAACCGGCAACAACCTCACGCAAGCCGAAGCCGGACGAAACACGCGGCCGCCCGGACCCGTCCGTCGCCGCCACGCATCCGCAGCGGCGCATCCGCAACGAGGATGGCACGACCCAGCCGGTCGAGGGATTGGTCGTGCTTCCGCCCGGCGCGTCCGAGGTTCCGGATGACGACGGCAAACCGGCGGAGCGGCGGCGCGAGACGCGGCCAGACGCGACGCACGGCCGCCAGCGTCAGCCGCGGCCGTCCGACGTCAAGCCTGTGGAGCAAAAGCCTGCCGAGACGAAACCGTCTGAACCCGCAAAGCCGGTCGAGACCGCGAAGCCGGCCGAGCCCGAACCGGCGCCGGTGCAGGCCGAAGCGCCGCGCTTGCCGCGCGATCCGGCCGGCGCGCATTCCTCGCTGACCGAGGACCTGCCGAAACCCGTGCCGGCGGACGTGCAGGAAATCCCGCTGTAACTGTCATTCCGGACGCCAGCGCAAGTCGGGTAAACCCGACTTGCGCGCGGCGCGCCCCGGAATGACATCAATCCTTCTTCTCTTCCTCGCCTTCGGCTTTCTCTTCGCCTTCGCTTTCGACGTCGTCGTGCTTGGCGCCCGGTTCGAAGAAGGTCTCCGCATTGGCGGCG
>CAYJNT010000009.1:4400-28654 GCA_964370945.1 uncultured Hyphomicrobiales bacterium
TTCGACGTCGTCGTGCTTGGCGCCCGGTTCGAAGAAGGTCTCCGCATTGGCGGCGGCTTGCGCCCGCTCTTCCTCGGCGGCGGTGCGGCGGACGGTGACATCCTCGCCGCGCGCGATGCGGTCGGCTTCATCTTGGTTACGCGCGACATTGATCGAGATCGTCACCTCGACCTCCGGATGCAGCGCGACCGGCACCTTGTGTCCGCCGATCATCTTGATCGGAGCGTGCAGGTGGATCTGATTGCGGGTCACCTCGATGCCGGTTTCCGCGATCATCATTGCGATATCGCGCGTCGTGACCGAGCCGAAAAGCTGGCCGGTTTCCGACGCCTGGCGCAGCACCACGAAGGTCTTGCCGTCGATCTTTCCGGAAACCTTCTCGGCTTCGCCGCGGTTCTCGGAATTGCGCGCCTCGAGCTCCTTGCGCATCTCCTCAAAGCGCGCCTTGTTTTCCTTGGTCGCGCGCAGGGCCTTGCCCTTGGCGAGCAGGAAATTGCGGGCAAAGCCGTCTTTGACGCGCACGGTCTCGCCCATCTGGCCGAGCTTGGCGACGCGTTCGAGCAGAATGACTTCCATGGTCTGTACTCCTTTTGCGTTGACGTTTATTCCGTTCGGGACGCGGGCGGGGCACCCGCAACGCGTCCGCGAAAATTGAAAATGGCGTCGGCCAGGCCAAGCATGGCCACGAGCAACACCGGCCAGCCGAACACGATGACAGCGGCGTAAGCGGTGCCGAGCAGGATACCGCGGGGCTTGGCGTTGCGCGTGATCGCGTGCAGGACGGCGAAGCCCAGAACGCCATAGGCGATCGAAAGGCTGGCCGCGAGAATGCCGGCGATCGTTCCGAGAATGCCGGCGAGGAACGTCCCCGCGATCGCGACCGCCATCAAAGCGGGTGCGAAGGGCGGAAACTGCATGTCGGGCAGGCTCGGCCAGGGGCGCTTGAGCCGGCCAGACACATTCACGATGCGCGCTGCGAGGTACAGATTGATCAGGTTCGTGATGGTGGCGAGGATCGCGCCGGCCAGCGGGATGATGGCGACCAGAAAATTGACGAGCTTGCTCGGGCCTTCGACGCCCGGAATCGTGAGCGGACTATCCCCGGGGCTGCGTGTCTGCGCGCGCAACATGCGCTCGAACACATTGCGCAAACCCGAGCGGAAGCTTTCCTCGTCCAGTCCGAAATTCGGGATGGCCACGATCACGACGCCGGCGCCGAGGATCGCGGCCCAGACCACGATGCGTCCGACCGGATACCATTCCATCGGACCGGGTGCATTTGGCGCGGGCCGCCCGAGCAAGGACAGATAGCCGAGCCACCAGGCGGGGAGGCCGATCCCGACCAGAAAGGTGATGAAGAACAGCGGGCTCAGGAACGCGGCAAGTCCGGCCGCCGCGGTCACGGCTGCGACGAGTGCCGCCCAATGACTCCAGCCAAGCGCCGCGATCAGAATCGGGAGCGGGGCGATATAGAACAGGACGATCGAGAGGAGGGCGCCCGATGCCACGGAGGCGAACAGCAACGCCGTCACCACGCCCGCGCCGATACCGATCAGGATCAATTGCATCATCACCAGCTGTCCCGCCTTTTGAGCGGTTAGAGACGGATCAGACCTTTAAGGTTCGTCCGTCCCAACCATCGGCGCCCGGATCATTCCGCGCGCCGCGTATGAGTTAGAGCGCCTCACAGCGCTCCGGAAATGCTCCGTCTTACCGGATCACGTAAGGCAACAAACCGAGGAAACGCGCGCGCTTGATCGCTTGCGCGAGCTCACGCTGCTTCTTGGTCGAGACCGCCGTGATGCGGCTCGGAACGATCTTGCCGCGCTCCGAAACGTAACGCTGGAGCAGGCGAACGTCCTTGTAATCGATCTTCGGCGCATTCGCGCCGGTGAACGGGCAGGTCTTGCGCCGCCGGAAGAACGGACGGCGTCCGCCGCCACCACCGCCACCGCTGCTGCCACCATCACCAAATGCCATGGCTTATTCCTCCGTCGCTGCGGTTTCGACAGGCGCGGCATCGTCGCGCGGACGGCTGTCGCGGCGCGGGCCGCGATCGCCACGGTCGAAACGGTCGCCGCCGCCGAAGCCGCGTCCGCCGCCGCCGAAGCCGCGATCGCCGAAGCCGCGCTCGCCGCGCTCGTCGCGATCGGACTTGCGCATCATCGCGGACGGGCCTTCCTCATGTTCGTCGACGCGAACGGTCATGAAGCGCAGGACGTCTTCGCTCAAGCGCTCCTGGCGTTCGACTTCGTTGAGCGCGGCCGGAGGCGCCTCAACATTGAGGAGCGTGAAATGCGCCTTCCGGTTCTTGTTCATCCGGAAGGAGAGACCCTTCACATCCCAATATTCTGATTTTGTAATCTTGCCGCCGAGGCCCTCGATCACGCCCTTGAACTGGGCGGTCAATTCCTCGACCTGCTGCGCGGTCACGTCCTGACGCGCAAGGAACACGTGCTCATATAGCGGCATGCAATGCCTTTCCTCTGTCTGCGCTCTCCCGGTGCAAAGCCCAACGAGTCCTTCGGAAAGGCTCGATGCTCTGATGGCGGAGACACGGGACGCCGGATCCTTTGAAGACCCTACCGCGCGGTTCTCTCTATAAAGGGAGGGGCCACGTGGCCGTCCGTTCAGCCCCCGACCGGGACGAGCGGAAGCGGGGTTTATAGGGGTTTTTGACCGGGATGCAAGGCTTTGGGGCGCGTGGATTGCGTCCCAAGATCGAGAGCCTTTTTACTCTAAATTGGGGGCAGTCCCAGGTCGGCTCTGGCCGCTTTTATTATGTCGGGCAGGCACTTATCGACGACCTTTTGTACCTTCTGCGAATGCTGCAGATAGGTTTCTTTTGGGTCCGAGCGGGATCGATCCCTCAGTTCTTCGAGGACCGCAATAGACCTTGGAGAATACAGAAATGCCCCGATATTGATGTTCTTGTGAATTTCGTCCCAAGCCGCTCGGTGTTTCCTATCCAGCTCTTTGAAGAACCTGGTGTTCGTGTTTCGCCCCTTCAATTCCGCCCGGATTGAAACATCCAAATCCCTTTTCATGTCGTGCAGCGATTGAATGACTTCGGCATATGCGCGCATTTTGGCTTCCCACCATTTCTCCCGGTAGAACCGGCGGAGAGAGAGCCAGACGGTGAGTAACGCCGTTGGCACGGCGACGAGCAGGGCAATTCCAACTTTTTCGAAAAGCTCGGTCATCATCGGTGTGCGATTAAATTATCGGAGCTGACCCAAGGCTTACCACCGCCACGGCCGGCAGAACAAAAGCCAGATTATCAAATTACCAAATTACCCCCTGCTTGACAGGCATGGGATCGCGGTGTCTTTCGGCCCGTTTTCAGGACAAAGCGGGTTAACAGGGGCGATATGACCGCGGCTTTCACGTTTCCGGGCCAGGGCAGCCAGGCCGTCGGCATGGGCAAGGCTTTGGCCGATGCCTTCGCCCCCGCGCGCGCGGTGTTCGAGGAGGTCGATTCCGCGCTCGGCGAGAAGCTGTCCGCGATCCTGTGGGACGGGCCGATCGAGACGCTGACCCTGACCGAAAACACCCAGCCCGGCCTGATGGCGGTGTCGATCGCGGTCATACGCGTGCTGGAAGCGGAAGCCGGGCTCGATCTCAAGCGTGACGCCAAATTCGTCGCCGGCCATTCGCTCGGAGAATATTCCGCCCTCGCCGCGGCCGGCGCTTTCTCGGTCGGCGACGCGGCTCGGCTTCTGCGCACGCGCGGGCTTTCGATGCAGAAAGCCGTTCCCGTGGGGGAAGGCGCGATGGCGGCGCTGCTCGGATTGCCGTTCGAAGATGCGGCTGCTGCCGCCAAGGAAGGCGCGCAGGGACAAGTGTGCCAGATCGCCAATGACAACGGCGCCGGCCAGGTCGTGATCTCCGGACACAAGGCCGCGGTCGAGCGCGGCTGCGAGATCGCCAAAGCCAAAGGCGCCAAGCGCGCGATGATGCTGAACGTCTCCGCGCCGTTCCATTGCGCGCTGATGCAGCCGGCCGCCGACATCATGGCGGAGGCTTTGTCGAAAGTGTCGGTGAAAGCGCCGGCCGTTCCGGTGGTCGCCAATGTGCGCGCCTCGGCGATCAGCGATCCGGCGGCGATCGTCAAGGCGCTGGTCGAACAGGTCACCGGCACCGTGCGCTGGCGCGAATGCGTGTCGTATATGGCCGGGCAGGGTGTTACCACGTTCTACGAAGCGGGCGCGGGGAAAGTCCTGACCGGCCTCGTCAAGCGCATCGCCGACGGCGCCACCGGCACCGCGATCGGAACGCCGGACGATATCGCTGCGTTCAAGGCTTTGCGCGGTTAGGGAGAGACGTATGTTTGAGCTCACTGGAAAAACCGCGCTTGTGACCGGTGCCACCGGCGGCCTTGGCGGTTCGATCGCGCGCGCGTTGCACAAGCAGGGTGCGACGGTCGCGATCTCCGGCACGCGCAAGGAAGCGCTCGAACAGCTCGCCGGCGAATTGAAGGAGCGCGTCCATATCCTTCCCTGCGATCTGTCCAACAAGGATCAGGTCGAGGCTTTGGTGCCGCAGGCCGAAGAGAAGATGGAGAAGCTCGATATCCTCGTGGCCAATGCTGGAATCACCAAGGACAATTTGTTCGTCCAGCTAAAGGACGAAGACTGGGACACGGTCATCAACATCAATCTGACCGCGACATTCCGTCTCTCCCGCGCCGCGATGAAGACCATGATGCGCCGCCGCCACGGGCGCATCATCGGGATCACGTCCGTTGTGGGCGTCACCGGCAACCCTGGCCAGGGCAACTACACGGCGGCCAAGGCCGGCATGATCGGCATGATGAAATCGATCGCGAAGGAATATGCCAGGCGCGGCGTGACCGCGAATTGCGTGGCGCCAGGCTTCATCGCAACGGCGATGACCGACAAGCTCAATGACAAGCAGCGCGAAGCCATCATGGCCATGGTGCCGGCCAACCGGCTCGGAACGCCCGACGATATCGCCGCGGCGGTGGTCTACCTCGCCTCCGACGAGGCCGCCTATGTCACCGGCCAGACGTTGCATGTGAACGGCGGAATGGCGATGATCTGACGCAAAAAGACAGGGTCAGCAAAGGGTTGGGGATGATTGCCGCGATGCTAGTCAACGGTTTTGAAGTATGGTAACCGGACCACGGCCGGGTAGGGGAACCCCACGGAAAACCCTCTGTTGTCGCAGCGCTACGCGTGAGACACTGGCCTTGCCGCGACGGCTCCGATCGTTTCCATGGTCGAGCCCAATCTTGAAAAGCAGAGGTTCGAACGATGAGTGATATTGCCGAGCGGGTAAAAAAGATTGTCGTCGAGCATCTCGGGGTGGAGCCGGATAAGGTCACCGAAGGTGCGAGCTTTATCGACGATCTCGGAGCGGATTCTCTCGACACGGTCGAGCTGGTTATGGCGTTTGAGGAAGAGTTTGGCTGCGAAATTCCTGATGACGCGGCTGAGACGATTCTGACGGTCGGCGACGCCGTCAAGTTTCTCGACAAGAACGCGAAGAGCTGACGCCGTCACGGTCCTGACATTCCGGTTTGCTACGCGGCCGCGCCGAACCGACATATCGGCGCGGTTCGATTGATTGCCGGGCGCCGGTGTTGAACGGGTCTAGCCGGGTGATTGGGAGCGCAATGCGATGAGGCGCGTCGTCGTCACGGGACTTGGAATGGTCACGCCGCTCGCCTGCGGCGTCGACGCCACCTGGGAACGGATCCTCGGCAGCAAAAGCGGCATCCGCCGCATCGAAAAATTCGACGTCTCCGATCTGCCCTGCAAGATCGCCGCGCAGATCCCGCGCGGCGACGGCACCGATGGCTCCTACAATCCCGATCAGTGGATGGAGCCGAAGGAGCAGCGCAAGGTCGACGAATTCATCGTCTATGGATTATGTGCGGCGCGCCAGGCGCTCGACGACGCGAACTGGCATCCGAAAACGGCTGACGACCAGAACACGACCGGCGTGATGATCGGTTCGGGCATTGGTGGCGTCGAGGGCATCGCCGCCGGCGCGGCGCTTCTGAAGGAGAAGGGCCCGCGGCGCATTTCGCCGTTCTTCATTCCCGGCCGCATCATCAATCTCGCCTCGGGCTATGTGTCGATCGAGTTCGGGCTCAAGGGTCCGAACTCATCCGTCGTGACCGCTTGCTCGACCGGCTCGCACGCGATCGGCGACGCGGGCCGCATCATCGCGCTTGGAGACGCCGATGTGATGGTGGCGGGCGGTTGCGAATCTCCGCTCGACAAATTGTCGCTCTCGGGCTTCGCGGCCTGCAAGGCGCTGTCGACCTCGTTCAACGACACGCCGGAACGCGCCTCGCGTCCCTATGACCGCGACCGCGACGGTTTTGTGATGGGCGAGGGCGCGGGCGCGGTGGTGCTCGAGGAATACGAGCACGCCAGGAAACGCGGCGCGAAAATCTACGCGGAACTGATCGGCTACGGCATGTCGGGTGATGCCTTCCACATCACCGCGCCACCGCCGGACGGCGACGGCGCCTTCCGCTGCATGAATGCCGCCATCAAGCGCGCGGGGATCGCGCCGGGCGACATCGATTACATCAACGCGCACGGCACATCGACCATGGCGGACGAGATCGAGCTCGGCGCCGTGCAGCGCGCCGTCGGCAACGCGGCCGCGAAAGTCTCGATGTCGTCGACGAAGTCGTCGATCGGGCATCTTCTCGGCGCCGCCGGCGCGGTCGAGGCGATTTTCTGCATTCTGGCGATCCGCGATCAGGTCGCGCCGCCGACCATCAATCTCGACAATCCGTCGGTTGAAACGCCGATCGATCTCGTTCCGCACAAGGCCCGCAAGCGCGAGATCAATGTCGTGCTGTCCAATTCCTTCGGGTTCGGCGGAACCAATGCGTCGCTGATCTTCCGCCGCCCTGTGGATTGAGCTTTCAGGAATAGGTTCGCCCCTGGCCCGCGATGGCTTATAAGATCATCCGAATCCGCCGCCGCCCGCGATAAGGGTAGCCGAGAAGAGTACAACTCAAACGCGGACAGACGGGACATGATGGGACGTTGGGAGGAGGGCCGGACGGCGCGCGCGCCTTTAAATTGCGCGATAATGGGCTGGCCATGCCGATGAACCAACCACCGGGCGGCGGCGGCCACGATCCCAAACGTCCCGCCCCGCCATCGCAAGCCGGTCAAACTCCGCTCGGGCAACCGCGTCCCGGCGGCGCGCCGGCCCAGCGAAGTCCTGCTGCGCGCGCAGCATCCCTGGCGATGCCGGAAAAGCATCCCCTGCTGCGCCAGCCCACGCAGCCGCGGCAACAGCCGGTGCCGCCGTTCCTGCCGCCGCAATCTCCCGCCGCGCCGGGCGCGCAAAATGCTGCGCCGCCGCCGCGCGCGGCTTCACCCCAGCCGCCGGCGCCACATATTGCGCAGCCACCGCGTCCGTCGTCTCTGCCGCCGCGGGCGATGCCACATTCGGGGCCGCCCCCGATGCCGCCGCAACCGCGCTATGCGGCCGCGCCTTCGCCTCAAAATCCTCCAACTCGTGCGGTCAATGCACCCATTCCGCCGCAAAATGCCGCGCGACGGAACGAGGGATCGGGGTTAGCGTATCCGGCGGTGGCACAATCGGGCGGTTCCGATCGGCCTCCGGAGTCTGCGACCAGCGCCTATGCGGGTGCAGATCCTTATCCGCCGATGACACAAGGAACCAATGTTCCGCTTCTGGACCCGCAACGCATGACGCCGAAGAGCCCGCGCGCCGCGCTGGAGCCGGAACGCGTCGCGATGCCGACGCGCCGCTCCAAGCGCGCCAAGCATCCGATCGTGATCATCGGCAATGCCATCTTCACGATCATTCTCCTGATCACGCTCGGCGTCGGCGGCGTCGTGTTCTGGGGCAAGCAGAAGTTCGATGCGCCCGGTCCGCTCGCGGCCGAGAAGGTCGTCAACATCCCGCGCGGCGGCGCGCGCGACATCGCCGAAATGCTGGCGCGCGAAGGCGTGATCAGCGATCCCTGGGTCTTCATGGGCGGCGCATTGGCGCTGAAAGCGCGCGGCGAGGATTTGAAATACGGCGAGTATCAATTCGCCAAACGCGCCAGCATGCGCGACGTGGCCGAGACGATCATCGAGGGCAAGGTGGTTCAGCACCAATTGACCCTGCCCGAGGGCCTCACCTCCGAACAGATCGTCGCGAAGCTGCTTGAGAACGACGTGCTGTCCGGGAACATCCGCGAAATTCCGCGCGAGGGCACGCTGCTGCCGGAATCCTACCGCTTTACGCGCGGCATGACGCGCGAGCAGATGATCCAGCGCATGCAGCAGGCGCAGGCGCGGACGGTGAAGGAAGTGTGGGATCGGCGCACGCCCGATCTTCCGATCAAGACGCCGGAACAGCTCGTAACGCTTGCCTCGATCATCGAGAAGGAAACCGGCAAGCCGGAAGAGCGCACGCGCGTCGCTGCTGTCTTCATGAACCGGCTGAAGCAGAATATGCGCCTGCAATCCGATCCGACGATCATCTACGGTCTCGTCGGCGGCAAAGGTTCGCTCGGACGGCCGATCATGCGCAGCGAGATCGAGCAGCCGACTCCTTATAACACCTATGTGATCAACGGCTTGCCGCCGGGCCCGATCGCCAATCCCGGCCGCGCCTCGCTCGAAGCCGCGTCGGCGCCGGCCCGCACCAAGGAACTCTTTTTCGTCGCCGACGGCACCGGCGGGCATGCCTTTGCCGACAATTACGACCAGCATCAGAAGAATGTCGCGCGGCTGCGGGTGCTGGAGCAGAGTGCGAAGGACAATGCGGCTCCGCCGGCGACGACGCTCGCGCCGGCCGCACCCGCGGCAAATGCCGCACCTGCCGCACCGGCACGGACCGCGCCACGCACGCAGAACAGCACCGGCCCGCGATCCTCGGCGCAGGGCCAGAGCGGCGCCCAGCCGCAATAGCGCATGATCCCGAAAGAACCTGTCCGGACTTGATCCGGGATGGGGTCCGATTTCCCGCCTTCGCGAAGCCCGCTTCGGCGGGCGAAGGAAGGTCGGGAAAGATCACGCGCAAGCAAAAGAGCCTTACACAAGCGCGCTTGTGAGCGATTAGCCCGCTAGATAAGGTTCCTGCGCGATTCCCGTTCAACAAAACCAGGCACGAGACATCATGGCGCTGTCGAGCATGACCGGCTTCGCTCGCAGCCACGGCGCCAGCGGCACCTACGCCTGGTCGTGGGAATTGAAATCGGTCAACGCGAAAGGCCTGGAATTGCGATTGCGGATCCCGCCCGGCTGGGACGCGATCGAAGTGCCGGCGCGCGCCAAGGCCGCCGAGACGCTCTCGCGCGGCAATGTTTACGCGAACCTCACCGTCACTCGCGAGGGTGCCGTGCCGGTGGTGCGCATCAACGATCAGGTGTTGGCGGCCGTGCTCGCGGCCTTGAAGAGTCTCTCCGGCCGCGTCGATGCCGAGCGGCCGCGCCTCGACGGCGTGCTCGGCATCAAGGGCGTGGTCGAGATCATCGACGAGGAAGAAAGCGAAGAAAGCCGCCGCACCGCGGAAGCCGCGATCGTTGCGGGCTTCACGCAGGCGTTGGCCGGGCTGTCCGACATGCGCCGCCACGAGGGCGATGCGCTCGGAAAAATCCTCACCGGCCGCCTCGACGAGATCGCGAAACTTTCAGGGCGAGCCGAAGCGGTCCCGGGCCGGCAGCCGGAAGCGATCAAGAAGAAAATCGCCGAGCAGGTCGCCGCCTTGCTCGATGCATCCGGCAGATTCGATACCGACCGGTTGCATCAGGAAGCGATCCTGATCGCGACCAAGGCCGATATCCGCGAAGAGCTCGACCGCCTGACCGCGCATGTCGCGCAGGCGCGCAAGCTTCTGTCCGGTGGCGGCGCAGTCGGACGGCGGCTTGATTTCCTTTCGCAGGAGCTCAACCGCGAGACCAACACGCTGTGCTCCAAGTCGAACGATGTGGAGCTGACCAATATCGGCCTCGAACTGAAATCCGTGGTCGAGCAATTCCGCGAGCAGGTGCAGAATCTCGAATGAACGCGCCGCGCGAAATATCCCGCCGGGGAATCATGCTGGTGGTGTCGTCGCCCTCCGGCGCCGGCAAGACCACGCTGACGCGTGCGCTTCTCGACAAGGAGACGAAAGTCAGCCTGTCGATCTCGGTGACCACGCGGGCGCGCCGGCACAGTGAGGCGGAGGGTGTACATTACCGGTTCATCTCCAAGCGCGACTTCGAGATCCTGCGCGATGCCGGCGAATTGCTGGAATGGGCGGAGGTGCACGGCAATTTCTACGGTACCCCGCGCGCGCCGGTCGAGCGCGCCCTCAACGAGGGCCGCGATGTCTTGTTCGACATCGACTGGCAGGGCACCCTTCAGCTTTACGACAAGGTCCGCTCGGATGTCGTCAGCGTGTTCGTGCTGCCACCGACCGCCGACGAATTGAAGGAGCGGCTGGTGCGCCGCGCCGAAGACACGCCGGAAACAGTCCAGCGGCGGCTGCGTAACGCGCTTGAGGAAATCCCGCACTGGATGGAATACGACTACGTGCTGGTGAACCAGGATTTCGAGGAAAGCATGACGCGTCTGCGCGCGATCCTGACCGCCGAACGCCTCAAGCGCGTGCGCCAGCAAGACATCGAAAAATTCATCGAGGGATTGCTGGCCGACCTGCGCAAGATCACGCCCTGAAGTTGGCCTGTGCTGAGCGGGTGATCTGTGAAACAGAAAACGAACACGCCGGTTATGCCTTTTTTGTCGGAAAAGGTCTGGGAGGCCTGGCTTGCTGCGCATCACAAGAAATCGAGCGGCATATGGCTTCAAATCTTCAAAAAGGATTCAAACAAGGAGACAGTCAGCTACGACCAGGCGCTGGATGTTGCGCTTTGCTACGGCTGGATCGATGGCCAAAAGAAATTGCACGATGCGGAATCATGGTTGCAGAAATTTACGCCCCGCAGGGCGCGCAGCGTATGGTCGCAACGCAACAAACAGAACGCCGCCCGGCTCATCAAATCAAAGAGAATGCGGCCGGCAGGTTTGAAGGAAATCGCGACTGCGAAAGCCGATGGCAGATGGGGCCAGGCTTACGAGTCTTCCAGCAATATGACGGTCCCAAGTGATTTTCTGAAGGAGCTCGCAAAGGACAAGAATGCTCACGCATTTTTCAAAACGCTTAACAGGGCCAATGTTTATTCCATTGCATGGCGTCTACAAACGGCGAAGAAACCCGAGACGCGGCAAAAACGCCTGCAAGTCATTTTGGAAATGATGAAGAAAAAGCAGAAATTTCATAACCGCTAGCCGGCAAATCCGCGCGCCAAGCGGACAAAACCTTCCACTGGAATTTCCTCTGCGCGCGCCGTTCCGGCAATTCCGGCTTCGTCCAGCAGCGGCACCGGATCGCGGCCGAGCGTCTTGAGGCTCTGCCGCAGCATTTTGCGCCGCTGGCCGAACGCCGCTTCGGTGATTTTTTCAAGCGCCCGCCGGTCGCAAGGCAGCGGTTCCGCGCGCGGAAAAAACTCGACCAGCGAGGACGTGACCTTGGGCGGCGGCAGGAATGCTTGCGGCGAGATGTCGAACAGCATCTTCGGCACGGTCCGCCACTGCGTCAGAACGGAGAGCCGGCCATAGGATTTCGAACCGGGCGCCGCAACGATGCGTTCGGCGACCTCGCGCTGGAACATCAACACCATGCGGTCGTACCAGGGCGGCCAAGGCTCTGCGGTCAGCCAGGAAATCAGCAGCGGTGTTGCGATATTGTAGGGGAGATTGGCGACGATGCGCGCGCGGTTGCCCGCAAGCAGCGGGCGCGGATCGAATGTGAGCGCGTCGTCCTCGATCACGGTGAGCCGTCCGGGATAGCGTGCCGAAATCTCCGAAAGCGCGGCGATCGCGCGGCTGTCGCGTTCGATTGCAATCACGTGTCTTGCGCCGAGCGACAGCAAGGCGCGCGTCAATCCGCCCGGCCCGGGGCCAATCTCGACCATCGTCACATCGTCATAAGATCCGGCGGCGCGCGCGATCCGCGCGGTCAGGTTGAGATCGAGGAGGAAATTCTGCCCGAGCGATTTCTTGGCGGCGAGATCGTGCTTGCGGATGACCTCGCGCAGCGGCGGCAGATCGTCGATCTGGCTCATCAAATATGCGGCTTGGGCACGACCGCTGATGGCGCGGCGAGATGCGCGGCAAGCCGCAGCGCGGCGATCAGGCTGCCGGGCTCGGCGCGGCCGGTGCCTGCGATATCGAACGCGGTCCCATGATCGGGCGACGTGCGGACGAAGGGCAGGCCCAGGGTGACATTGACGCCCCGATCGAAGGCGAGCGTCTTGACCGGAATCAAGGCCTGGTCGTGGAACATGCAAAGGACGGCGTCATAACGAGCGCGCGCCTGCGGATGGAAAAGCGTGTCCGCGGCAAGCGGGCCGAACGCATTGATGCCTTCCGCCTTCAGCTTTTCAACTGCGGGCTTGATGATCGTCACCTCTTCCTCGCCCAGCGAAGAATTCTCGCCGGCATGCGGATTGAGGCCCGAGACGGCGAGGCGCGGCTGCGGGATTCCGAACCGCGCCGCAAGGTCGCGCGCAACAATCCGCCCGGTGTCGACAATCAGCTGCGTTGTGAGTTTGCCGGCAACGTCCTTCAGCGGGATGTGGATCGTGACCGGGATGGCTTTGATCTCCTCGCACCAGAGCATCATCACCGGCATGACGGGCCTGCCGGTATGCTCGCGGGCGATCCGCGCCAGATATTCGGTATGGCCGGGATCGGCGAAGCCGGATCGGTAGAGAACGTCCTTCGAGACCGGATTGGTGACGATCGCCGCGGCGCGGCCCTCCATCACGTCCGAGACGGCGCGCTTGATCGAGGAAATCGCAGCGAGCGCGCTCGAACCGTCCGGCTTTCCCGGCTCCGCGGTAATGGCCATGTCGAGAGCAGCCACGGGCAGCGCGTTCGCAAACGCTGCGGCCGCGTCTTCAGGCTCGATCGCGGCCATCGCGATATCGAGATTGAGGAGCTTTGCACGTTCAGCCAAGAAGCGCGGATCGGCGACGACATAGAAAGCCGGGACGTTCTTCTCTTTGCGCGATAGAAAGGCGCGCAACGCGATATCCGGTCCGATCCCGGCCGGTTCGCCGAGAGTGAGCGCCAACGGCAGCGCGGCAGAGCGCGGGGCAGGCTGGAGCATGGCGCCTATTGCGTCTGCCGATATTCGATCATCGCGCCCTTCTTCAGTTCCTTGAGGTAACGGTCCGCGTGTTTCTTGAATCGCTCGGAATAATACTCTTCTCGCAAGGCGCGACGCGCCGGCGAATCCGCGGTCGTTTCCTTCTTCTCGCATAACGCGAAAACCTCGACGCCGCCGCTCGTGACTTCCGGCGGCGTCAGTCTGCCGACGTCGACCTTGTCGAGCACGCCGCGCAGTTGCGGAGACAGGTCGGCGGAATTCCGGCGGATGGTATCGCGCACGACCACATCGCGTAGCGCGCGAGCGAACGGAATGCCGGTCTTGCAATCCTGGAAGCGCACGCGCAGCAAATCCGCGTCGCGCTTTCGCGAATCGACCATTCCTTCCGCGCCGCGCGGGATCACGAACAGGATCGGCGTGAGCACGTATTCGTATCCGACGTCCTTGGCCTCGCGCTTCTCAAGCGTCGTCAGGATTTCTTTCTCGCCGACCTGCAGCGCCGATTGATATTTTCCGCGGATGATTTGCGACCACGCCAGGTCGGCCTTGAGGCGCGCTTTCAGCGTATCCGGATTGATGCCGGCACTGGCAAGGCCTTTGGCAAAATTTTCCGGCGTCGTGCGGGAACTGCGGGCGATATTGCCGAACGCGCTGTCGACGTCGGACTGGGTGATTTCGAGCTTGTAGCCCTTGGCGGCGGATAATTTGAGCTTGTCGTTGATCAGCTCTTCGATGGCCTGCTGCCGCCCCGCACCCTTTGCTCCTGCAATCTGCATCAGCCGAGTGCGCTGCTCGATGTCGTAGAGGGTGATGGGATCGCCGTTGACGATGATCGCGACCTGCGCGCGGGCGGGGCTCGACGGCAACGCCGCCAGGATGCAGCCGCCAGCGATCATGCAGAGCGCCGACAGGCACGTCACCCGCGACGGCTTGGCAAATCGTGCGTGCAAGAACGACATGGCGTACCTATCAAATCCCGATATTTGTCCTGGTTGGCGATGAGCGGCCGCTTGTCACCGGCGATTCTGACCGGCCGAAGTCTGAGCTGCAAGACCACCTAGTGTGGTGGTTTAGAAATTCCCTTCATTGTCGCGGCAAGTCCATTAAGGGAATTTCTAAACCAAAACCACACTAGAATTTATAAAGTTTCTAGTGTCCCTCGATTCCGAGGTTCGCTTACCAGGGCGCCGCGGAATGAAGCGAACTTCGGAATCGGGACACTAGTGTCGCAACAGAAGGTGTCGCAATAGAAAATGTCATCCTGGTGTCCCGGCGCCGCCTAGAGGCCACCCGTCGAGAAGGAGGTTCCCGCGATGGTGCGCAGATTGAGCTGTAACAGCAGCCGATGATCGGTCTGGGTATCGGCCGAGTAGCTGTAGCTCGTGATGTAGTTGAGCGCGAGGATGAAGCAGTCATCGACATAGCCGACGCCGATGCGGGTCTGGTCGAAGCGGTCGGAATCGAGGTCGTAACGCGCCGCGCCTTGCACCACCCAGTTCTGGTTCACCTTGACCGAGGCGCCGGCAAGGACGCCTTCGCGGCGGGTGAGGAAGCCGAGCTCGGGTTGCTTGTCGTAATTGCCGTAGAGCGCCGATAGCGACCAGCGGTCGAAATTGGCGCGGGCTTCGAGCTCGAAGCGGCGGACCGCGAACGTGTCCTCGTCGAAACGGTAGCGCGTCGACACGGTCAGGATGCGGTCGGGTTGATAGGAGACGCGCGCGACATAGTCGGAGCGGCTGGTATCCAAACCCGAATTGAGGCCGGTATTGGTGATGTCGCCGACCGCATACGAATTCTCGCCGAACAGGTGATAGGACTGCCCGAACAGCACGTTGAAGAAACCGCCGCGGTTGAGCTGCGCGGTGTATTGCACGCCGACATTGGCGCGGCCGCCGCCTTCCTGACGGTCCCAGCCGGAGAATTTGTCGACCCGGAATAGGTTGCTGTCGTCATAGATCAGGCTTTGCGCGTCTTCGTTCGGCAGTTTTCCGATCAGGCGCTCATCCGGGCGCGCGATCACTTGCGCGATCGGTTCGATCGTCTGCGTGCCCCACGACTGCACGCTGATAAACGGATAGCGATATTCCATGCCGATGGTCGGCATCGCGCGCACGAAGCTCGACTCGCCGGTGTCGATGTAATTGGAGACGCCCGGATCGGGCCGGACATCCATCGAGGCGACGTCGGCGCGCACATAGGCGAAGGGCGTGAAAACCTGCCCGAAGGAATCGGTAATGCTGCGTTTCCAGGTCACTTCCGCGGAGAAGCGCGAATAGGTGCCGGGGATGCCGCGCAAAAGGCAATTGCTGGTGTTCTTGACGGCCGGATCGGCGCTCAAGGGATTGCACAGGGCATTGGTCTGCGCGAGCGTGGTGATCGGATCGAACGAGGCGTCCTTGCGGGAGAGGCTCGTCAGGTTCAGCTGGTAGCCGAGCTCGCCGCCCAGCACCGGCTGGCCGAAAACGTATTTGTAATCCATCACCGGATGGATCCTCGGCAGCTCGCTCTGGTTGTCGAATTGCGAGAAGCCGTAGAAGTGCTGCGCGCGGATGTCGAAATAGCTGCGATCGCCCTTGCCGGTGAGATAAAGCTGCGACGTGCCCTCGGTCATTCCGGTCTGGAACGGATCGAGCGGCGTTTGCCGGATCGAGACGTTGTAGTCGGAGAAGAAGGTTTTGTCGGTCAGCTTGACCGCATCCCAGCCCCAGACCCATTTCTGATTGAGCGCGAACTGGCCGGTGCTTTCGACGCTGCCGCGGAAATTGCGATAGCCCGGCGTCACCGTTCCGTCGTCACGCCGGAACACCTCGCGGTCCTGCTGGAAAATGCCGGCGCCGCGGATCATGAAGGCGCCGTTGACCAGGCGCTGGCGATATTCCGCCTGCAGCATCGGCCCCTGCTTGGTCGTGATGGTCGGCGTGATCGTCACGTCGCGATCGGGTGCGAGCACCCAGTAATAGGGCGCCTGCGCCGCGAAGCCGTATTTCGACGACGAGGAAAAGATCGGCATCAGCCAGCCGCTCTTCTTTTTCACGGTCGGATCCGGCGCCGAGAAATAGGGCAGGTAGGCGATCGGCCGGCCGAAGAATTCCAGACTGGCGTTCTGGAAATACAGCATCCGCTCGCTTTCATTATGCGTGATGCGCGCGGCCTTGACCTGCCAGAGCGGCGGCTTTTTCGGATCGTCCTTGCACGCCTCGCAAGCCGTGTAGACGCCGTTCTGCATCACCGTGATGTTGCCTTGCGTGCGGTCGGCGCGCGCGGCGGCGAAGCGCGTGTTGTCGGCGGCATCGAGGCGAAGCGAATCGACGAAGCCGTCGCGATAGTCGTCGCTCAGATCGAGGATGTCGCCATAGGTGATCTTGCCGTCGGTTTCGGTGAGGCGAATGCGGCCTTCGGCACGCAGCCGTTTGGTTTTCTGGTTGTAGATCACCTTGTCGGCTTCGATGGTCGAGCCGTTGTAGTACATCTGTACGTTGCCGACGGCGGAGACCATGTCGTTGGCGTGGTCGTAGTGGATCTCGTTCGCCTGCACGAGCATCTGCGACTGCGCGCCCGACTTCTTCGAGAGCGCCGCCGGCGCTTGCGGGCGGCCCGGCCGCTCGGGGAAGGTCAGGAAATTCGTCTGCGCGACCGCGGGCAGCGCGCCGAGCGTCAATAGCGCCGCCGCGGTGCAAGACACGGCGACGCGGCGCGGGACGCGCCGGCGCAAGCGGATGGGGCGAGCGGAAACAGCGCCGGCCATCACCCATCCTCCTGGTACAACAACGCTAAAAACCCGGTCAGCCCGCCGATGACAGCAGGGAGCCAGGCTGACACCACGGGATGCATCAGCTCGGCCTTGCTCAGGTCTTCGGTGATTTTCGCCAGAACGTAAAGCAGAAAACCGGCCGCGATGCCACCCAAAACCATCTTCTGCACGCCGCCGAACCGGAACAGCCGCAGGCTCACGGCGGCCGCAAGAAACACCATCGCCACCAGGAAAAACGGGCGCGCGAGCAGCTTGTGGTATTGCAACCGATAGGCGGCGGCGGCGAGGCCGGCATGCTCGGCGAGGCGGATATGCGCCGGCAATTCCCAGAACGAAACAGTCTCGGGGGTCGAGAAGCTTTCACTCACCTGCTCGGGCGTGAGATTTGTGGGGAGCGAGAAGGAGGTGTGGTCGGCGGGCGGGGTGTTGGCGGCGTAAACGCGCGCGTCGGTGAGTTTCCATTCGCCCGGTTGCAGGCGTGCGGATTTCGCCTCGATGCGGTCGCGGAAATGGCCCTCGGTATCGAAGGTGAAGATGGTGATGCCGGAGAGCTGCAGGCCCTTTTCAGTCGATGTGCGTGCGTTGATGATCGCTTCGCCGGTATCGCTGCGCTGGCGCACCCAGAATCCGCCGGTGGTGTGCTGGATGGCGGATTGCGTGTTCTGGAAAATTTCCGCCTCGAGCTTGCGCGAGCGCTCCTGCAGCAGGGCGGAGACCGGATTGTAGATCGCGGTCGCGAAAATGCCGAACAGCAACGCGGAGATCAACGCCGGGCTGACGAATTGCCAGGCCGACATTCCGGCGGCGCGCGCGATCACGAGTTCGAGGCGGCGCGAGAGCGAGAGGTAGCAGGTCATCGCGCCGATCAGGACGCAGAACGGCATCAGGCGTTCGAGCATCAAGGGCAGGCGGAAGAACGAAATCTGCGCGGCCGTGAGCGAGGACACGTTCGGCATGTCGCCGATGCGCCGCGTCATCTCGATATAGTCGATGATGCCGACGAGAAAAAACACGCCGACAAACACGCCGACGACCGCGAGCATGAAGCGTTTGGCAAAATAGAACGACAGCGTGCGCGCGATCACCATGGCTGCCTCATCCGCTGGTCGCAAAGCGGCGCGTCACGCGCGCGGTGAGGGCGTTCATGGCGTTCGTCAACGCAGCGGGCACCTCGACGACGGTACCCTTCGAAATCATGATCAATCCCACCGCGATCGTCACCGCGATCGCGACATAGGGGATCGCAACCGTCCAGGGGTTGGCGAGGCTGGTCACGATGCTGGCAAAGCCGAGGATGCGCAAAACCGCGACGCCGAAAATCGCGCCGGCGAGCGCGGCGCCGCGGCTCTGGCGGGTGGTACGCGGCGCGCCGAGATAGGCGAAGGCGATCACGACAAAGGCGAACGGATAGAACGGCGCAAGAATCCGGTCGTGCATTTCCGCCCAGCGGCCGGGCATGTCGACCGTCAGCGACTTGTCGCCGGGCTTGGGCCACAGCAATTCCCAGATGTAACGCTCGCGCGTCGACATGTTGCGCTGCTGGCCGGTTGAACTTAAGCGCGACAGGTCGAAGGCGTAGCGGTCGTAGATCACGATGGTCGGATCGCGCTGGTTCTTTTCCTGGCGCTGAACGGTGCCGTTCTTGAGCAGCAGGAACGTGCCTTGCTCGCTTTTGATGATCTCGCCTTCTTCCGCGAGGAAGGTCGCCTGCTGTTCGGGATTGGTGCGGTCGTCGACGAAAATCCCCATCAACTGGCCGTTCGGACGGCGCTCGCGGATATGGAAAGTCATGCCGCGCTCGAGTCCCATGAAGCGGCCGGGCTGCACGATGTTGGTGACGAGGTCGGCGCGCACTTCGGTCGCCCAACTGCGCAGGAGCCGCATGCTTTTCGGCGCGCCCCATGCGCTCAGCAATCCGACCATCAGCGCGACCACCGCGGCGGTCGCCAGGAACGGCTTGAACAGGCGCCACGGCGACATGCCGGCGGCGTTCATCACGATCAGCTCGGAATCGGTGGAAAGCTTGTTGAGCACATGGCCGACCGAAATCACCATGGCGATCGGCGCGATCACGAGGATGAGGAGGGGCACGATCAGGCTCGTGATGCCGAGGAAGACGAGGATCGTCTGCCCGCGGTTGGTCATCAGGTCGACGTCGCGCAACGCCTGGGTGATCCAGATTGTTGCCGTCAGACTGATCAGCACCAACAGGAACGCGCCGAGCGTGGAGCGAAAAATATACTGGCCGATCGACCCCATCGTCCCGCGACGTCCCCCTTGTTCCCGCCGGCGCGCAAAATTATGCCCACGCGCCATCCCGTGGATCCGGCACGTTTTCCCCGCACGAACCCAAGCCTATGGATCGATCCACAAAGTGGCCTTGCCATGGCAAAGCTGTTGAAAATGCGATGGAAAACGTTAAGGCGGTAGCAAGATTTACACGACCTGTGGCCGATCGGCATCGTTCCTGAGAGGTATGGTTAACCACCCCGGGAACTCGCTGCCTGTGGAGGTATCGGGGCTTGCGCTCTTGGCACCGGGCGCCGCTCCGGGCCATATGGATTCCAGCCTGCTCCCCATTCGCAAATCATTCAAAATAGGAAATTGATCCTAATATTGTACTTTACGGACCCATGCGGCAGCATGGGCGAGACGGCGAGTCGTGAGTTTGCCCGGCTCGCCCCCCTGGTTACAAGCATCCGCCCCGATATGGGGACATGTCAGCGGATATGCTTGGCCGCACCGATGCGAGAAGCCGTTGGCGTTCCTGCGGGCCTTCACCGACGATTCCGCCAGCGATGTAGGCGACCGCCGCCTGTTCATGGCTGGCTATATGAACCGTACCGAGCTCTGGGCACGCTTCGCGGAGGCATGGGCTGAGGAGCTAAGAGGGGCACCATCCATCGAATATCTGAAGATGGCCGAGGCCCAGAACCTCAGGGATCAGTTTGATTGGCGGAAGGGCTGGACCGAAGAAAAGCGCGACGAAAAATTGCGCGGCCTTGCCCGCGTCATTCGCCACTTCAACCCAATCTCTTTTCAGATGTCGATTGACAGGCGAGTCGCGCTCGTTCGGACCAAATCTCAATGGCGCAAATTCAAGCGTGAGACGGCCGCACTCATAAGTGCGGGAATTGATCCGTCGAAAATCACCAAGCCCGGTATCTATTATCCGAAAGGCACGCCGCTGCTCGTGCGCCTCATTGATAGATTCAGGCGTTTTTTGCGGCGCGATTAGGTTGTTTTATTCGGGCGGCGCGGAAGAACTTTTTTCATAGCCTTCTCAAATTCGCCGCCGGTATCATCAAAACCAGCCTCCCGAGCGGCTTTTATAAACCGCTCGGATTGAGCTTTTTGCTTTGCCGCTGCGCCTTCTTTATCCGGCGCACCGCGAGCTTTGGGCTTCTGAGCCATCCCGGTCCTCGCTCAACTAGCTGTCCTATAGGTGAGGCGCTTGCCAACGATGCCAAGCAACGCACGGTCGGTACGGGCAACGTCGTCAACGCCAAGTTTGATCCGGTTGTTGTAGCGGAAATCGAACTCAGCAAGATAGCGGTGCAAATGTTTTTCGGCGCAATGCTGATAGTTACCCTTCATGCCGCGCTTGAAGATTGAGAAGAAACCTTCCGCCGAATTGGTGTGAACGTCGCCGCGCGCGTATTCCTTTGCCGAGTGCGTCACGGTTTCGTGCGAAGCAAAGTTCTTATCCGCTCCGTGATAGAGGCGGCTTTCATCCGTGTGCAGGCGCGACTCGCGCGAAATGTTTTCGGTCACGATACGAGCGACGGTGCCCTTGTCGGCATTCTCGACATGGAACGAGCGCACGTTACCGCCACGCTCGACCAGCGAAACGATTGCACGTTTGTCGCGCGGGCCGCGTGAACCCTTGCTGCTATACGGACGGCCCTTGCGCTGCGGAGAGACACGCGGCTCTTTGGTCTTGCCGAAATAAGTTTCGTCGGCTTCCACGATGCCGCCAGCACCGCCCATGGGCGTAAGGTCGCCGTCGCGCATCGCTTCGCGGATGCGATGCCCCATAAACCACGCGGTCTTGAGCGAGACGCCAAGGATGCGGTGAAGCTGATTGGCGCTCATGCCTTTCTTGCTGGCCGAAAGGAGCGCAACGGCTTGAAGCCACAAATGCAGCTTCACATGGCTGGACTCGAAAACGGTCCCGACCTTGACGCTAAATTGCTTGCGGCAGGCGTAGCACTTATAAACGCCGACGCGGGTGCTCTCCCCGCCCATTTTGGAACTGCGATCCACCGTGCCGCAATGGGGGCAAATGCGGCCCTTGACCCAAATCCGGGCCTCCAAATACTCATAAGCGGCGGCTTCATCGTGAAAATGCTTGGCGGATAGGACTGAATTCATCGCACAATCTCCCTATAAAACTTACCATATAGGAGAATTGTGGGTCCGTAAAGTACAATATTAGGAAATTGATCCCATGTCCGGAGCCGTCAAGCTCGGTTTTGCCCCCTTCGCCCTGCCGTCGAAGGGCGTCCTGGTCGCATTCTGCAATTCTGAGCTGAAATTCGGACCTGCCACACGCAAGTTGCTCGCCTCGGCCATGGACCAGATCCGGCGTGCGGCGGCGGCGGACCATTTCACCGGCAAGGCGAACGCGGCCCTGACCATTGTGGCGCCGGACGGTCTCAAAATCGGCCGGCTGATCGTCGCCGGGACCGGCAAGGCCGGCGAGCCGAAAACCCAGGACGCGATCAAGCTTGGCGGGGCCGTCATGGGACGGGTGCCGGGTCGCGAATCCGAGGTCGCGATCCTGGCTGAGACGGTCGATGGCGGCCTGAGCCCCGATGCCGCCGCCGATCTCGGCCTTGGCGTCTTGCTGCGGGCCTATGATTTCACCCGCTACAAAACCAAGACGAAGGAAGGCGAGGAGCGGGCCAAGAGCGTCAAGGTAACGATCGGCGTCGGCGTCAGCGACGTGACACCCGCGCGCAAGGCCTGGAGCGAACGCGAGGCGGTCGCGGACGGCGTCGTCATGGCGCGCGACTTCGTCAACGAACCTTCGAATGTTCTCTATCCGGAAGAATTCGCGCGCCGCGCTGCGGCGGCGTTGCGCAAGGCTGGGGTCGCGATCGAGATTCTGGACGAGAAGGCGCTGCAGAAGCTCGGCATGCGCGCGCTGCTCGGCGTCGGGCAAGGATCGGAGCGCGAAAGCCGCGTCGTGATCATGCGCTGGAACGGCGGCAAGAAGGGTGACACACCGGTCGCCTTCATCGGCAAGGGCGTTTGTTTCGACACCGGCGGCATTTCGATCAAGCCGGCGGCGAGCATGGAAGACATGAAGGGCGACATGGCGGGCGCGGCCTGCGTGGTCGGGCTGATGCACGCGCTCGCGACCCGAAAGGCCAAAGTCAACGTGATCGGCGCCATCGGGCTCGTGGAGAACATGCCGGGCGGCAACGCGCAGCGTCCCGGCGACATTGTCACGTCGATGTCCGGCCAGACGATCGAGATCATCAATACCGACGCCGAAGGCCGCCTCGTACTCGCCGATGTGCTCTGGCATGTGGCGAAGAAATTCAAACCGAAATTCATGGTCGATCTCGCGACGCTGACCGGTGCGATCATTGTCGCGCTCGGACAGGAATATGCCGGACTGTTTTCCAACGACGACAAATTGTCGGAGCGTCTGACCAAGGCGGGCGAGGCGACCGGCGAGAAAGTCTGGCGCATGCCGCTCGCGCCGGAATACGACAAGATGATCGATTCCAAATTCGCCGACATGAAGAATACCGGCGGCCGCTACGGCGGCGCGATCACTGCCGCGCAATTCCTGCAACGCTTTGTCGACAAGACGCCGTGGGCGCATCTCGATATCGCCGGCACCGGCATGGGATCGCCCTTGACCGATATCAACCGCTCATGGGGCTCGGGCTTCGGCGTGCGGCTGCTCAACCGGCTGGTGGCGGACCACTACGAGAAGTAGTCTCGGGCAGCATGACCGAAATCTATTTCTATCACCTGCAAAGCCAGCCGATCGAGCGCGTGCTGCCGACGCTGCTTGAAAAATCGCTGGAACGCGGCTGGCGCGTCGTCGTGCAGGCTGCGAGCGAGGAGCGCATCGATGCGCTCGATGCGCATCTGTGGACGTTCCGCGACGACAGCTTCTTGCCGCACGGCACGCACAAACAGCCGGAGGCGAATGAGCAGCCGATTCTTCTCACCGTCAACGACGACAATCCGAACAGGGCGCAAGTTCGGTTTTTGATCGACGATGCGCCGGTGCCGGACGATGCATCGCCTTATCAGCGGATCGTTCTGCTCTTTGACGGCGATGACGACGAGGCTGTCGCGGCGGCGCGCACGCGATGGACGCAGGCGAAAGAAAAAGGATTGGACGCTACTTACTGGCAGCCGGACGCGCAGGGGCGCTGGGTCAAGAAAGCCTGATATCAAACGGGAACCGCCGCTTTATTCCCGTGTTGCTTTATGCGCGGGGGCCATGAAAGGCGGCTCTCATGCGGCGATGGCGGGCGTTTGTTCGTGACGTCAAATCTGGATTGTCTCTCGTTGCTCTCGTGACGTGCTTTTCGATCGGTGCGCTTGTGTCAGCTACCGGACATGAGAGCTGGATTTCCGAAGGCCGATTCAAGAATACCGCGAACGAATGGTGCTGCGGCGCCGATGATTGCGTCATGATCCCCGGAGAAAAAGTGCACCCGAACGGCGTTGGCTACGATCTGATCATCGATCGGGCGGAAACGGTCCCTTACGCGGAGACGCTGCCGAGTCAGGACGGCCAATATTGGCGCTGCCATCGCTCCGACGGTTCACGGCGCTGCTTCTTCGCGCCGCAGCCAAGCATGTGAGTGTCCGGTCCGATTCAAAAATTCGCCGGATCGGACTTAGAGTCCGATCCAATTCAATTGAATCGGATCAGACTCTAGATTTCTTACTTGTCGCGCAATCTTACGGCGAACCGGTTTCCACTTCGCCGGATTGCGCTCTAGGCGCGGTGAAATTGTTCGCGCAGCTTTCCTTTCGCCGCGTTGAGAATTTTCCTCCGCGATGCCGGAAGGTTTTTTCCGGCGCGGTTGATGTAGAAGGTCAGCATCGAGAGCGCGGAGCGGTAGGGATCGGCTTTGCGGCGCTTGCTGCGCTCCGCCGAGCGCTTGAGCGATGCCGCGATCTTGTCCGGGTCTTTTTGCGAGAATACGCCGCGCTGCAGGTCGAGGGCATCGCTGTGTTCGGTCACCTGTTTCGACCACCGGCGCGGCGGGGTCCGGCCGCTGCGTTTGCCTGTTGAGCGTGTTTTGGCCCGGTGGCGGGCAGTGACCATGTCAGGCCTCCACATGTTTTTACC
>CAYJNT010000009.1:28754-33450 GCA_964370945.1 uncultured Hyphomicrobiales bacterium
GGAAACGTGCGGTTTTGTGCGATGTTCCTTGTTAACGCAGAGCACGAAAGGGCCTTGTAGCCGGTTGCCTGCCGCCACGATGGTGACTAAAAAATCATCAGACTAGGCCGCGCTGGAAGTCCGGGGACCACGCTTGATTTTGCCGCCAGCAATCCGATGCTTTGCGAGCCGCAATGGCCGCTATACGGCGCGCGCGATACTCGCCGCGGCGGCGATCGCGCTTGCCGGTTGCGCGGCGAGACCAGGCGAGGAAACCGCGAAGGTTGCGCCAGACCCCAAGGCGTCAAGCGCGTTCGCCGTTCCCGACTGGGCCAAGGCGAGCACAGCCGAGCGCAAGACCATCGTCACGCGCACAATCTCGCCGGACGACCTGATCGGAGCCGACGGTTCATGCGCCGCGACGCGCATCGCGGTGGTCGAGACGCCGACGCCGGAATCCGATGCGGGCGGCAGCAATCCGGCCGCGATGGCGCCAATGCGGCCGGGCCCGACGATCGCTGGCGGCATCGCGCTCGCGATGACGGAATGCGAGGTCGCGCAGCGCGCAGGTTATCCGGGCAATGTCGAGATCGGCTCCGAAGCGGGCGGCGAGCGCAGCGTCGTTCTGACCTATCGCGAAGGTCCTTGGCCCGGCATCTACCGTTTTCGCGGCGGGCGTCTCGTTTCGATCGAGCGCGTCGAAGTGATCGAACCACCCAAGCCGAAGAAGCCGGTAAAGCCGGCAAAGCGGGCAAAGCCGGTGCCGTCCTCGACACCTGCAAAGCAGTCGAATTCGGCACCGGTCAATCTGCGCCCATCGGCGGCACGGTAGGGTGGGCAAAGGCCACCTACCTACGCGCTCGCTCAGGCTGTCGCCTCTTCATACGCGCCGCTTGCCGCGAGCCATTCCTCTTCGGCATGTGCGAGCGCATCCGATGCGTCGCTGCGCGCCTTTGCAAGCTGCGCCGCCTTGGCGGGGTCGCGCGCGAACAGATCCGCATCCGACAAAGCGGCATCGAAGCGAGCCAGATCGGCGTTCAGCTTCTTGATCTTCGCGTCGGCGTCGCCGATCCGCTTGCGCAACGGCGCCAGCTCGGCGCGCTTCCCCGCTGAATCGCGCCGCACGTTGTTTCGATTGGGGGCGGGCGCCGTCACCGCTTTCGGCTTCACGCGTCCTTCGCTCAGCACATAGCGGCGGTAGTCGTCGAGATCGCCCTCGAACGGCGCGACGGATCCGCCGTCGACCAGCATCAGCCGGTCGGCGCACGCTTCGAGAAGATAGCGGTCGTGCGAGACGAGGATCACGGCGCCCGGAAAATCGTTGATCGCTTCGATCAAGGCCGCGCGGCTGTCGATATCGAGATGGTTGGTCGGTTCGTCGAGAATGACGAGATGCGGGCCGGAAAAGGTGGCGAGTCCCAGGAGCAGGCGCGCCTTCTCGCCGCCCGACAGGCTCGCAACTTTGGTATTTGCCTTCTGCTCCGGAAAACCGATCTGTCCGGCGCGCGCGCGAACTTTCGCTTCCGGCGCACCCGGCATCAAGCGGCGCACCGCATCGTAGGCCGAGCCTTCGGCATCGAGCTCATCGAGCTGGTGCTGCGCGAAATAGGCGATGTTCATGTTGTTCGCACGCGTCAGCGTGCCGTGCGAGGGCTTGAGCTTGTCGGCGACGAGCTTCACGAAGGTCGACTTGCCGTTGCCGTTCGCGCCCAGGAGCGCGATGCGGTCGTCATTGTCGATGCGCAGGCTGAGATCGCTCAGGATCGATTTGCCCGGCTCGTACCCGACCGACACGTCGTCGAGCGCGATGATGGGAGGGGACAGCTGCTTCGACGGCTCTGGAAACACGATCGGGCGCACGTCCTCGGTCACCAGCGCGTTGACCGGCTCCATCTTCGCAAGGAGCTTCAGCCGCGATTGCGCCTGGCGCGCCTTGCTTGCCTTGGCGCGGAAGCGGTCGACGAAGGCCTGCAGGTGCTTGCGCTGCAAGTCCTGCTTCTTGGCGTGTTTGGCGTCGAGCGCCATCTGCTCGCGGCGCTGGCGCTCGAACGACGAATAAGTGCCGCGATAGAAGGTGAGCTTGCCGCCTTCAAGATGGAGAATGGAATCCACCGCGTTGTCGAGCAGGTCGCGGTCATGGCTGACGACGATGACGGTGCGCGGATAGCGCGCGAGATGATCCTCGAGCCAGAGCGTGCCTTCGAGATCGAGATAATTGGTCGGCTCGTCGAGCAGCAGAAGATCGGGCTGCGCGAACAGGACGGCGGCGAGCGCGACGCGCATGCGCCAGCCGCCGGAAAATTCCGAGCAGGGCCGCTGCTGTGCGGCGTCCGAGAAACCAAGGCCGGACAGGATCGCGGCCGCGCGCGCGGGAGCGGAATAAGCGTCGATATCGACAAGCCGGGTCTGGATCTCGGCGATGCGGTGCGGATCGTGCTCGGTCTCAGCTTGTGCGAGCAAATCCGCGCGCTCGGTATCGGCCTTGAGCACCACTTCGATCAGCGGCTCGGGGCCGCTTGGGGCCTCCTGCGCCAGCCGGCCGATGCTGTGCCGCGTGGGCCGCGTGACGTCGCCGGTCTCTGGCCCAAGCTCGCCGGCGATGACATGAAACAGCGTGGTCTTGCCCGTGCCGTTGCGGCCGACAAGCCCGACGCGCGCGCCATCCGGAATCTGCACGGAGGCGTGATCGATCAGGAGCCGGCCCGCGACGCGGACTGAGAGGTTGTCGATTGAGAGCATGAAGGTGAGGTGCTTATTCGACTTTGCGCGATCCGCCAATCCCGCTTTCGCGCTGGAAGATGATGAGATCGAAGGACGGCGCGGTTCCGGTGATTGCGGTCAGCAAGGCATGCGCTTGGCCGCGATGATGCGTCTGGTGATTGAAGAAATGATCGAGCGCGTGCGAAAGCCGCTGCTCCATGTCGACCGGATTGGTGATGGTGCGATAACGGAACCAGCCGGCAAGATCGGCGTCGGTTAGAGAATGGGCGTAGTGGATAATGCGCTCGTCCTCCGCGCGGCGCGCGGCACGCAATTCGCCGAAATCCTCATGCAGGATCGCATCGAGGCTTTTCGCGACGTCGCCTTCGCCGGTGAAGCGGCGCATCCAGATGCGGTCGGCGACCAGGAGGTGATTGAGCGTTCCGTGCATGGATTTGAAAAAGGCGCCGCGGTCGGCGCGATAATCGGCGTCGCTCAAGCGCGCGGCGGCCTCATACAGCCGCTCATTGGCCCAGGCGTTGTAACCGGCGAACATGACGACACGCGAAGTCATTGATTATGCTCGCGGATCAGATCCGCTTTACCGTTTTCGAGGAAGATTGTTATGTTCAATAACAATAACCGGCCGGACTCGCGATCCGCACCGGAACCAAACAAGGGAGGTTCGGCATGTCGGCGACCGCCGTGCGCGCAGGCGCGTTTCTGCATCATCTTCAGCTGCAAAGTCCAAAGCCGGAAAAACTCGCGGCGTTTTACGGCGATGCGATGCAAATGTCAGTCGAAAAGTTGGCCGACGGCCGCTGGTATTGCGCCGGACCGCAGCGGCAGGTGCTGATTGCGCAAGGGCAGGCGAGGGGCTTCGATTTTTCCGCCTTTGCATGCCGCGACGCCGATGGTCTTGCTGACATGCGCGCGCGATCGAAGTCGGAAGGATTGGATCCTGCGGACGCGCCGTCACCGCTCCTCGACAAGGCTTTCAGCGTCCGCGATCCCGACGGCAACGGTGTGGTGTTTGGCCTGGCACGTGAGGACGGCGAGGGGCAGGGGCTGCGCGGCCCCCTGCAACACGTGACGCTTGCGACATTCGACGTCGGCGCGATCGAGGATTTCTATGCGAACAAGCTCGGCTTTCTGGTGTCGGACCGCGTGGTCAACGACAATGGCGGCATCGCGACCTGCTTCATGCGCTCCAACCATGAGCATCACACGCTCGCCTGCTTTCTCTCGTCGCGCAAAGGCCTCGATCATCACAGCTACGAGGCGGGCGAATGGGACACGATCCGCGATTGGGCCGATTATTTCGCCGCGCGCAACATCCGTCTGATGTGGGGGCCGGGGCGGCACGGGCCCGGCAACAACCTTTTCATTTTCATCGAAGACCCAGACGGCAACTGGATCGAGGTGTCAGCCGAGCTCGAAGTCATACGCGATCGGCCGGTGAAGCATTGGCCGCATGGCGAGCGCACGCTCAACCTTTGGGGCAACGCGATCCTGCGGAGCTGATCGGGCCGGACCTTTCAAGGCCCTGCGCGACTGAAAAAACGTCCCGGCGATTGTGCGGCGCGCAAAACGAATCATACGCGCACGGAAAATGATTCGCGCGCCGTGTCCAGAGGGGCGGCTCTCTACTTGCGTACCGTCGGGAGTGGACGAACTGCTACATTCGTCTAATGCGCGGCGATTCCTTTTTCGCGGCGCCTTTTCGGCTGGGGAGGGCGACATGGCCAAACGATCCCGAAATGCCAGTAGCATGGATTATTTCGCTGCAAGATATTGGTGCGAGTTGGTCGGCACCGCGATCCTGGTGCTGGTCGGCTGCAGCACGATTGTGCTGAGCGGCTTTGGCGCGCCAGCCGGTGCGCTGCAGATCGGTACCGCGTTCGGCCTCGCCGTTACAGCGGTGGCCTATTCACTCGGCACGGTGTCCGGCGGACATGTCAATCCCGCCGTCAGCATCGCAATGGCGACCGCGGGCCGCATGAGTTGGGTCGATGCC
>CAYJNT010000009.1:33550-37674 GCA_964370945.1 uncultured Hyphomicrobiales bacterium
TGCTGTCGGTGAACCCGGCGCGCAGCTTCGGCCCCGCGATCTTCGTCCGCGGCGCCGCGCTGGAGCAGCTCTGGATTTTCTTTGTCGGGCCGATCGCGGGCGGCTTCGTTGCGGGCTGGCTATACCAGCAGAAATGGCTCTGACCTGGTCGGTCAGAACGCGTCTTCAGACATGAAAGAAAAAGGCCCCGGTCTCGCTGCGCGGGACCGGGGCTTTCGTCGACTAAAGCAGCCTAACGTCTTAGTAGCAGACGTAGAAGCGCTTCAGACGCGGACCAAACGGGGTGTCGATCCACTTCTTGACCCAGCAGCCACCGTAGTAGCCGGCGTAGGACGCGCCGTAGCCGTAGCCGTAACCGTAGCCATTGCCCCAACCGTGGTGGCCGTGCTTCCAGCCGCCTTTCCAACCCGCCGAAGCGGTGGTCGGGGCGAGAGCGGCCGCACCGATAACGGTGAGGGCCGAGAGAGCGAGCAGAGACTTGCGGAACATAGGGTTCTCCTTTGGATTGGATGCGATTGTCACATCCTGCAGTTCTGTCGCCTGAGCCCTTCCGCCGGTTCACCTTCGTCCAGATGAGCATTTTGTAATCTTTCAGCCGGCGCGGACGCGGAAAACTGCGTCATTTCCGTGTATTGCCGCCCTTCGAGACGGCCGCTATAAGCCCGCGACCTCACACTTTTCCCTCAAATTCCAAGGATATTTTCATGGCGATCGAGCGTACCTTTTCGATCCTCAAGCCGGATGCGACCGCGCGCAATTTGACCGGCGCGATCAATGCAATGATCGAAAAGGCGGGGCTGCGGATCATTGCCCAGAAGCGCATCCGCATGTCCCGCAAGGAGGCCGAGACGTTCTACGCCGTGCACAAGGCGCGTCCGTTCTTCGGGGAACTCGTGGAATTCATGACCTCCGGACCGGTGGTGGTCCAGGTTCTGGAGGGCGAGAATGCCATCGCAAAATACCGTGAGGTCATGGGCGCGACCGATCCGGCCAAGGCCGGCGACGGCACGATCCGCAAGGTGCATGCGAAATCGGTCGGCGAGAATTCGGTGCATGGTTCCGATGCCCCCGACACAGCGGTGCAGGAAATCGCGCAGTTTTTCTCGGGCAACGAACTCGTCGGCTGAGCCGCCACCGGCGATGAGCCGGTATCGCAGAGGCCCAAAACAGGGGTGCGGGGACGCAGGAATAATGTATTATAAGGTCCAGCAAGGCTCATAGAAGCCGCAGGCCAAGGGGAGAATGCTCGTGGACTTTACGGAATTTACCCAGCCGGCATTTTGGCTGGCGGCGCTTCAGATCATCTGGATCAACATTCTTCTCTCCGGCGACAACGCGGTGGTCATCGCGCTCGCCTGCCGCTCCCTGCCGCCGAAAGAGCGGCTGTGGGGCTTGCTGCTCGGCGCCGGCGCGGCTGTCGGCCTGCGCATCTTCTTCACCATCATCATCGCCCAGCTCATGGGCTTGCCGTTTCTCAAGCTCGCCGGCGGCGTCGCGCTCCTGTGGATCGCGGTCAAGCTGATCGTGCCGGAAGAGGAGCACGGCGAAGACAAGGTCGCCGCGGGCGAAAATCTCTGGCGCGCCGTGCGCATCGTCGCCATCGCCGACATCGTGATGAGCCTCGACAACGTGATCGCGATTGCCGCGGCGGCGAAGGGCAATATCGCGCTGATCGTGTTCGGCCTTGCGGTGTCGATCCCGATGATCATTGCCGGCGCCGCCTTGCTGATGGCGCTGCTGACCAAGTTCCCGATCCTGGTCTGGGCCGGCGCTGCCTTGCTCGGCTGGATCGCGGGCGAGATCATGATCGAGGATCCGGCAACCGTCGGCTATCTCGGCACAGAAACTGTGCACCGCTTCGTCTATTGGGCGGCCGCGGCCGGTGCTATCTTCGTCGTGGCCTGCGGCTGGTTCATCCGCCGCCGCAAGCATCTCGCGATGACCGAAGGTCCGCTGATTGTCGATCCGCCCGGGCCGGAAGTCTTCCCGCCGAAGGAACGGCCCTGATCGAACTGGAGCGCGGACGATGAATAAGGTTGTTCGCGCTCCCGAAGATGCGGTGCGGATCGCGGCATCGGCTTGCCCGCACGATTGTCCCTCGACCTGCGCGCTCGAAGTCGAAGTGCTCGACGCGCGCACCATCGGCCGTGTGCGCGGCGCGGCTGACAATGCCTACACGGCCGGCGTCATCTGCGCGAAGGTCGCCCGCTACGCTGAACGCATCCATCATCCGGACCGGCTGACGAAGCCGCTGCGCCGCAAGGGCGCCAAAGGCTCAGGCTTGGGCTCGGGCGAATTCGAGCCGATCGGCTGGGACGACGCGCTCGATCTTGTCGCCGAAGCCTTCCTGAAAGCGGAGCGGACGCACGGCGCGGAAGCGGTCTGGCCCTATTACTATGCCGGCACGATGGGGTTGGTGATGCGCGACGGCATCAACCGGCTGCGTCACGTCAAGAAATATTCCGACTTCTTCTCCACCATCTGCATCAATCCGGCCTGGACCGGCTACATCGCCGGCACTGGAAAGCTGGCCGGTCCCGATCCGCGCGAGATGGCGAAGTCCGATCTGGTGGTGATCTGGGGCACCAATCCGGTCAACACCCAGATCAATGTGATGACGCATGCGGTGCATGCGCGCAAAGAACGCGGCGCCAAGATCGCCGCCGTCGACGTCTACATGAACGGCACCATGGAGCAGGCCGATCTGCCGGTGCTGATCAAGCCCGGCACCGACGGCGCGCTCGCCTGCGCGGTGATGCATTGCTTGTTTCGCGACGGCAAGGCCGACTGGGATTATCTCGAGCGCTACACCGACAGGCCGCGCGAGCTGGAAGCGCATCTGCGCACGCGCGGACCGGATTGGGCCTCAAAGATCACCGGCTGTCCGGTCGAGACGATCGAGCAATTCGCCGCGCTGATCGGCGAGCGCAAGCGCGCCTATTTCCGGCTCGGCTACGGCTTTTCGCGTTCGCGGAACGGCGCGGTCAATATGCATGCCGCAAGCTGCATCGCGGCGGTGACCGGCGCCTGGCAACACGAAGGCGGCGGCGCCTTCCACAACAACGGCGCGATCTATCACTGGAACAAAAGCATGATCGAAGGGCTCGATGCCCGCGATCCGTCTGTGCGCTCGCTCGATCAGTCGCGCATCGGCGCGGTGCTCACCGGCGACAAAGACGCGTTGTGCGGCGGCGGGCCGGTCACCGCGATGTTGATCCAGAACACAAATCCGGTCTCCGTCGCGCCCGATCAGTCGGTAGTCAAGCGCGGCTTTGCACGCGAGGATTTGTTCGTCTGCGTGCACGAGCAATTCATGACCGAGACGGCGAAGCTCGCCGATATCGTTCTGCCCGCGACCATGTTCATGGAGCATGACGACATCTATCAAGCCGGCGGCAGCCAATACATTCTGCTCGGCCCGAAGCTCGTCGATGCGCCGGGGGAATGCCGCTCCAACCACGATGTGTTCGCCGGCCTCGCCAAGCGCCTCGGCGCCTCGCATCCCGGCTTCGACATGACGCCGCGCGAATTGATCGACTGGACGTTGCAGAATTCAGGCTGGGGCAGCCTCGCGCGGCTTGAAGCGGAGAAATGGATCGACTGCCAGCCGGCCTTCGAGCGCGCGCATTATCTCGACGGCTTCAACTGGCCGGACAAGAAATTCCGCTTCAAGCCGGACTGGCCGAACGTGCCGTTCAAGCATCCGTTTGAGTCCGGGCCGGTCGATGCGATGCCGGGCTTGCCGGATCATTGGGCCGTTATCGAGAATGCCGATGACGCGCATCCATTCCGGCTGGCGACGTCCCCGGCGCGCAATTTCCTGAACTCGACCTTCAACGAGACGCCGACATCGCTCGCCCGCGAGGCGCGGCCGACGGTGATGTTGCACCCGGACGACGCTGCGTCGCTCGGGATCGCCGACGGCATCAAGGTCGTGCTCGGCAATGCGCGCGGCGAAGTGCGGCTGCATGCCAAATTGTTTAAGGGCGTGCGGCGCGGCGTCGTGATCGCGGAATCGATCTGGCCGAACGACGCTTACGAAGATGGCAAGGGGATCAATACGCTCACCGGCGCCGATTGCATCGCGCCGTTCGGTGGCGCCGCATTCCACGACAATCGCGTCT
>CAYJNT010000010.1:0-36199 GCA_964370945.1 uncultured Hyphomicrobiales bacterium
TGCCGCGCATGTACGCCATGCTGATCGTGCTGTTCGTGCTCGCGATCGGCGCCAATGCCATTGTCGGGCGTCTTGGCGGCCTCGATACCATCAAGCGTTTCTAGAGAGGGAGAAAATGGAAATGCATCGCATCACAAGAACGATAAGTGTATTGGCGCTCGTTGCGTCCGTAACGTTTGATCCTTCCGTCGTGTCCGCACAGGATGCGTTAAAGCTCGCCGTCGGCCAGCGCGGCAACTGGGAAACCGCAGTATCCGAAATCGGTCATCGCGCCGGCATCTTCAAGAAACACGGCATCGATCTCGACTTGCTCTACACGGCGGGCGCGGGTGAAACGCTGCAGGCTGTCATTTCGGGCGCAGCGGATATCGGAATCGGCGTCGGAACGTCCGGCGCCTTCTCGGCCTATTCAAAAGGCGCCCCGGTGCGCTGCATCGCATCGGCGACGGTCGGATCGAACGATCTGTACTGGTACGTGAAATCCGATTCACCGATCAAGAGTCTGAAGGACGCCACGGAGAAAACAACAATCGCCTACTCGACGACCGGATCGTCGACCAACATGCTCGTCTTGGGCTTCCTGAAAACATTCAATTTGAAATCAAAGCCGGAAAAAACCGGCAGTCCACCCGCCACACTTACGGCCGTCATGTCCGGCCAGGTCGATATCGGCTGGGCCGCGCCCCCCTTCGGGCTAAAACAGATCGAAGAGGGTCAAATCAGGATCGTCGGTCGCGGCAGCGATGTTCCGTCGACTCGCAACCAGACCGTCCGGCTGTTGATCGCCAATGCGAACAAGCTGGCGAAGGACAAGGCGGTCATCACCCGATACATGGACGCCTACCGCGAGACGCTGGACTTCATGTACAGCGATCCGAAAGCGCTTGCGCTCTACAAGGATTTTGCGGGCATACCGGAAAACCTGACCAGGAAGGCGATGACGGATTTCTATCCGAAAGCCGCGCTCGACCCAGACCGGATCGAGGGTATCGACGGTGTGATGTCGGACGCGGTGGCGATGAAATTCATTCCGGCACCGCTAACCAAGGAGCAGGTCACCGAGTTCTTCCAGGTTCCGCCGCGCAAAAAGTAGCGGTGGAGCGATACCCGCACGCGGCCTGCCGCGTGCGGGTGACGACCCGGGCGCAAAAGCGCTGGCAAAGTCCGCCGAACGCCGAGCCGTCGGGCGCTTTCACGAAGATCGGAGAACACGATGAAACGCATTCTCCTCACCGCCGCGCTCGCGACGCTGATTGCCGCGCCGGCATTCGCGCAGGACAAGGTCAAGCTCGCCATCGGTCAGCGCGGCAATTGGGACACCGCGATCCCGCATCTCGGCGTGAAGGCCGGCATTTTCAAGAAACACGGCCTCGAACTCGAGATGACGTATACGTCCGGCAGCGGCGAGACGCTGCAGCCGGTTATTTCCAACAGCGTCGATATCGGCCTGGCGGTCGGCACCATGGGGGCGATCAGCGCCTATGCCAAAGGCGCGCCGGTCCGCATCATCGGCGCGGAAGCCACCGGCGCCGCCGATTACTGGTACGCCAAGGCGGATTCCGGAATTAAGTTCTTGAAGGACGTCAACGGCAAGACCATCGCCTTCTCGACCAAGGGTTCATCGACCAACTCGGTCGTGCTGGCCTTCATCAAGGAATATGGACTCAACGCGACGCCGCAGGCGACTGGCAATCCGTCCTCGACGCTCACCGCGGTGATGACCGGACAGATCGATGTCGGCTGGGCGGCCCCGCCCTTCGGCCTGAAGGAAATGGACGAAGGCAAGATCGTGCTGGTCGCACGCGCGACCGATGCCTCGATCGTCAAGGACCAGACCATCCGCACTATCGTCACCAATGCGGAGACGCTGGCAAAGCGCAAGGATGTGCTCATCCGTTTCATGCAGGCCTATCGCGAGACCATCGCCTACATGTACAGCGCCAATCCGCAGGTCCTGAAGGATTATGCCGCGTTCAACAAAATCTCGGAGGAGATGGCCCGGCGCGTGCGCGACGATTTCTTCCCCCGCATGATCGTCGAGCCCGATGAGATCAAGGGACTCGACACGCTGTTGCCGGAGGCGGTGTCGTTGAAATTCATCGAAAAGCCGATGACCAAGGATCAACTCGCCGAGCTGATCCAAGTGCCGCTGAAATAACAACAAGGGCGAATGCCATGACGTCCGCTGTCGCGCCGCAAGCCGCCATTCCGTCAACGCTGACCTTGCCGGAGCATCGCGACGCCTATTACGGCGGGCAATGGCACAAGCCGAAAAACGGCCGCTACGCCGAGACCATCTCACCCGGAACGGGCCAAGGCCTCGGCAAGGTGGCCGATTGCGGCGCGGCCGACGCTGAAGCCGCAATCGCCGCGGCCGCCACTGCGTTCAAGGAATGGCGGCGCGTGCTGCCGCTCGAGCGCGCGAAAATCCTCAAGCGCATCGCGCAGGTGCTGCGCGACAATGCCGGTGAGCTCGCCATGATCGACGCAGCCGATTGCGGCAACCCGGTGCGCGAAATGGTGAGCGACGCCATGATCGCGGCGGCGCAGCTTGATTTCTTCGCCGGCCTTGTCACCGAAATGAAAGGCGCCACCATCCCGATGGGGCCGGATGTGGTGAATTTCTCCATACGCGAGCCGATGGGCGTGGTCGGTCGCATCATTCCGTTCAACCATCCCTTCATGTTCTGCGCGGGAAAATCCGCCGCTCCGTTGGCCGCCGGTAACACGGTCGTGGTGAAACCGCCCGAGCAGTCGCCGCTCTCCTCGCTGCGGCTTGCCGAATTGTGCGATGGCCTCCTGCCCCCCGGCGTGTTCAACGTCGTTCCGGGCGGCAAGGAGGTCGGCACGGCGCTGGCTTCGCATCCGCAAGTCGCCAAAGTCGCGCTGATCGGTTCGGTGCCGACCGGGCGCGCGGTGATGCGCGCCGCCTCCGACACCGTCAAACCCGTGATGCTCGAACTCGGCGGCAAGAACGCGCTGATCGCCTACGCGGACGCCGATCCCGACGACGTCGCGAGCGGCGTAATCGGCGGCATGAATTTCACCTGGTGCGGCCAAAGCTGCGGCTCGACCAGCCGCGCCTTCATTCATGAGAAAATCCATGATGCCGTGATCGAGCGCGTGAAAGCGAAGATCTCGCATTTCAGGCCGGGCATCCCGACCGATCCGGCGACCACCATAGGCGCGATCATCTCGAAAACACAGTTCGATCGCGTGATGACTTATATCGAGTCCGCCAAAGGCGAAGGCGCGACGCTCGCCACCGGCGGAAAGTCACCGTCGGATCCGAAACTGGCGAAAGGCTTCTATATCGAGCCGACCGTGTTCACCGGCATGACATCGAAGATGCGGATCGCGCGCGAGGAGATTTTTGGACCCGTGCTCGCGGTCTTCAAATGGAAGGACGAGGCGGAGATGCTCGCCGAGGTGAATGCCGTGGAATATGGCCTCACCTGCTCGATCTGGACCAATGACCTCAACACCGCGCACCGCACCGCCATGACGGTCGAGGCCGGCTATGTCTGGGTGAACGAAGTCGCCAAGCATTTTCTTGGCGCACCGTTCGGCGGCTTCAAGCAATCCGGAATCGGACGCGAGGAATGTTTTGAGGAATTGATGAGCTTTACGCAGGAAAAGAACATCCATATCCGCCTGAAGCCCGCCGCGAAGTAGAAATGCAAAAAGATAAAATGCACAAACTCGAATTGTCGGTCGCGGTTGGCGACTATGACCGCACGCGCCCGCTGATCGACGGCGCGGTGCGGATCGACGGCGTCGATCCGATTTTCATGACGCTTTCGCCGGAAGAAATCTTCTTCCGCGCCTTCCGCTCCGCCGAATTCGACATCAGCGAATTGTCGCTGTCGAGCTTCACGGTGAAGACGGCGCAGAACGACTGCCCCTATGTCGGCCTGCCGGTCTTTCTCTCACGCGCCTTCCGCCACACCGCGATCTATGTGCGCACCGACCGCATCAAGAAGCCGGAAGATCTCAAGGGCAAGAAGATCGGCCTGCCGGAATATCAACTGACCGCCAATGTCTGGGCGCGCGCAATCCTGCAAGACGATTACGGCGTGAAGCCCTCCGACGTGACCTGGGTGCGCGGCGGCATCGAGGAGCCGGGCCGGCCGGAGAAGATCAAGCTCCATCTGCCGGGCGATGTGACGCTCGAAAATGCGCCGGAGGGAAAAACGATTTCAGGGATGCTCGCGGCCGGCGAGATCGACGGCTTTATCGCGCCGCGCCCGCCATCGGTCCTTGAAGGCAGCCCCAATATCGGCTGGCTGTTTCCCGATCCGACCGCGGCCGCCAAGGACTATTACAAGCGTACCGGCATTTTTCCGATCATGCATCTTGTCGGCATCAAGCGCGCGCTGGTCGACAAGCATCCCTGGCTTCCGGCCACTGTCACCAAAGCCTTCGAGCAAGCCAAGGCGGCCTCGCTCGTGCATTTGAGCGACACTTCGGCGACCAAAGTCACGCTACCCTTCGTCGAAGAGCAATTGAAAGCCGCGCGCGAATTGATGGGCAAGGATTTCTGGTCTTACGGCGTCGCCGCCAACCGCAAGACGCTGGAGACGTTCCTGCGGCATCATCACGCGCAAGGGCTGTCCTCACGGCTGGTCGCCGTCGAGGAACTCTTCCATCCCGCGACGCTTGAAAGCTTCAAGCTTTAGTACGCGACAAAAAAAGCCTGATAGGACATGAATTCTCGCCCGGCTTCGGCGGGACTCTTTTTCGGTGCTAATCCGATGGCATTCGCGCCAATCGCAGGATGCTGGAGCAATTTCGACTGAAGGGTTATCGTGAGCAACCCTCAGAAAGTTGGAAAGCCCGAATGAGCGATGTTGACGTACCGGAACTCACCAAGGCCGAAATCGCAAATCGCCTTCGCGCGATGGGGGTCGACCGGGCGGGCGTCCTGCTCGTACATACGTCGTTTCGCGCCCTGCGCCCGGTCGAGGGCGGACCGCTCGGTCTGGTCGAGGCCATCCGGGATGTTCTGGGACCCACCGGCACGCTGGCGATGCCGTCCTTTTCGGGGTCGGACGACGAGCCCTTCGATCCGACGACAACGCCGGCCTCACCCGACCTCGGCATCATCGCCGACACATTCTGGCGGTTGCCAGGCGTGCTACGGAGCAATCATTGTCATGCATTCGCGGCCATCGGGCCCTACGCGCCCGTGATCACCGGCGATCCGCTGCCGCTGCCACCGCATATTCCTGAAAGCCCCGCCGGTCGCGTGCACGCGCTTGGCGGCCAGGTGCTCCTGCTCGGCGTCGGTCACGACGCCGACACCATGCTGCATCTCGCCGAGCTGATCGCGGGCGTGTCTTACAGCGTGTCGAAACATTGCACCGTCATGCAAGACGGCCGCCCGGTGCGGATCGACTATGAGCAGAACGATCATTGCTGCGAGCGCTTCTCTCTGGCCGATGCCTGGCTGCGGGCGCGCGGTCAGCAGTCCGAGGGACGCATCGGCCGCGCTTATGTCCGCCTCGCGCGCGCCCGCGACATCGTCGAGGCTGCGGTCGAGCAGCTGACGCGCGATACGGATATCTTCCTGCATCCGATCGGCGCCGGATGCGCTGCGTGCGATGAAGCGCGCCGGAGCATTTCCCTTCCACTACTGAACAAGATCGACCTCGCGAGCTAACGCGGCACCGCGGCCGCGTCGATCAGCCGAAGCTGCACGCGCTCGGCGCCCTGCCAGCGATCGACGGATAATGTGCCGGCGACATGGATCGCCTGCCCCCTGTTTTGGATCAGCGCCTGTCCGAGCGGCTTGCCCATCACCCGGAACGCAATGGCGTTGAGCATGGCGCCGTCCGGCGCTTTCAGTCGCGCGCGGACGTGGCCGGTGCCGACCTCGTCAGCGAAGGCAAGCGTGTGGCCGGGAATGGCAAAGACCGGCTCCGGATTGCCGGCGCCGTAGGGTCCGGCGCGCGCGACGATCGCGGCGAGATCGTTGTTGGCGCCGGCAGCCGTCACAGCGCCATCGATCAGCAGCGAATCTTCACGCCGCGCGAGCTCAACGCCATCCTTCAACGTATTTTCCAGGAATGCGCGGAACGGCGCGAGCGCGCCTTTCCCCACGGTGACACCGGCCGCCATCGCGTGCCCGCCGCCTTTGAGCAACAACCCGTCGGCGACCGCCTGCCGCACGGCCTTGCCGAGATCGACGCCCGCGATCGAGCGGCCGGACCCGGTGCCGATGCCGCCCGGTTCGAGCGCGATCGCAAAAGCCGGCCGGCCGAACCGCTCCTTCAGCCGCGCGGCGATCAGGCCGACAACGCCCGGATGCCAGCCTTCGGCCGCGGTAACGACCACCGCGCCCTTCTCCTCCAGGCCGAGCGCGGCCATCGCCTCGGCTTCGGCCTGGATCAGCATGATCTGCTCGAGCGCCTGGCGCTCGCGGTTGAGCCGGTCGAGCTCGGCCGCGATGCGCGAGGCTTCAATTGAATCGTCCTGCATCAGCAAGGTCGCGCCGAGATCGGCGCGCCCGATGCGACCGCCGGCATTGATCCGCGGCCCGAGCAGGAAACCAAGATGAAACGGCTCCGGCGGCCCATCGAGACGCGCCGCGTCCATCAGGGCGGTTAAACCCACATTCTCGCGCCGTCGCATCGCGATCAGCCCCTTGCTGACGAAGGCGCGGTTGAGACCGGTGAGCGGGACGACGTCGGCAACGGTGCCGAGCGCAACGAGATCGAGATACGACAGCAGGTCAGGCTCGCTGCGCCCACCATTCCAGAACCCGCGTCGGCGTAATTCGCGGTTCACGGCGACAAGCGTGACGAAAACGAGGCCCACCGCCGCGAGATGATTGAGATGGGAGAGATCGTCCGGCCGGTTCGGATTGACGAGCGCGGTGACGTCCGGCAATTGCGCATCGCATTGATGATGATCGATCACCACCACGTCGAGGCCGAGCGTGCGCGCTTCAGCGAGCGGCTCGAAGCTCGTAGTGCCGCAATCGACGGTGACAAGCAATCTCGCACCTCGTTCCGCGAGCGCGCGGATCGCTTCCGTGTTCGGGCCATAGCCCTCGAACAGCCGGTCGGGGATATGGATCATCGGCGAGAGGCCGCAATGGCGCAGGAAACGCGCTAGCAGCGCCGACGACGTCGCGCCGTCAACGTCGTAGTCGCCGAAGATCGCGACATTCTCCCCATTCTCAACAGCATCGGCTAGGCGCTGCGCCGCCTGTGGCATCGCGGTGAGCACGTCCGGATCGGGCAAAAGCGTTTTCACGGTCGGATCGAGATAGGCTTCGACCGTATCCGGCTCGACGCCCCGCCCCGCCAAAATCCGTGCCAGCAATTCCGGCACGCTGCTCCTCTGCGCGATCGCCAGCGCGCGCGCGGAACCGCGCTCATCCAGCCGGTCGCGCCAGGCGCGCCCGCACACGGACGTTTCCACGCCAAGAAAGAGGCGCGTTGGCGCCTTCCCATTCGCCAAAGCCGTATCCTCACTAGTGTGGCGGTTCAGAAGGTCCCTCTATCGTCGCAGCGAGTCCGCAAAGGGACCTTCTGAACCAAAACCACACTAGAGTCATAAGTTGTCTGTGTCCTCTGGAATTCGAATTTCGCTACCCGTGGCGCTGCGACACAAAGCGAACTTCGTATTCCGGACACTGATTGAGACTCGTCAGAACAGCTTGCGATACTGGATGAAACCGGACCGGTCCGCCATCTTGTCGTAAAGCGCACGGGCGGAATGATTGTCCTCTTTCGTCAGCCAATGGACGCGGCTGGCGCCCGCCTTGCGGGCCGCGCTTTCAACCGCGGCGATCAGGGCACGGCCCGCGCCTGACCCGCGCACATCCGGCGCAACGAACAGATCCTGCAGATAGCAATAATCGCCGATCGTCCAGCAGGAGCGATGGAAAATGTACTGCGCGATGCCGATTAGATTTCCATCCCGATACGCGCCGAGCAGATGCATCGGTTCCGCGGGATCATGCAGCCGTTTCCAGAGGACATCGCTCGTCTCTTTCGACACCGACGATTCATAGAAGGTCAGATAGCCGTTCCAGAGCGGCTCCCAGGCGGCGCGCTCGTCCGGTCCAACGGGCCTGATGACGAGACCACTCGCGCTCATGGGACTGGCCTCAATCGAGATGGAATTTGTCGAGCTGACGATGCTCGGCGCGGATATAGCGCACCGTGCCGGTCACCGAGCGCATCACCACCGTCTCGGTTTCGATCACGTCCTTGCCGAACCGGACGCCGCGCAGGAACGATCCGGTCGTCACCCCGGTCGCCGCGAACAGACAGTCGCCCTTCACCATGTCCTCGATCATGTAGATCTTGCGCGGGTCCTTGATGCCCATGCTTGCCGCGCGCATACGGCGTTCCTCGGTGTCGAGCTGCAGGCGGCATTGCATCTGGCCGCCGATGCAGCGAAGCGCCGCGGCCGCCAGCACGCCTTCGGGCGCGCCGCCGATGCCGATATAGATGTCGGTGCCGGTCGCGTCCGAATTCGCGACATCGATCACGCCGGCGACGTCGCCATCCGAGATCAGGCGCACCGCGCCGCCGGCCTTGCGCACGCCCGCGATCAGTTCGGCGTGACGCGGCCGGTCGAGAATGCAGGCCGTGATTTCGCTCGGGTTCACCCCCTTGGCCTTGGCGAGATTGCGGATATTCGCCTCCGACGGCGCGTCGAGATCGACCACGCCTTTGGGATAGCCCGGCCCGATCGCGATCTTTTCCATATAGACGTCGGGCGCGTTGAGCAGCGTGCCGTCCTCGGCCATCGCCATGGTCGCAATCGCGCCCGGCATATTCTTCGCGCACAAGGTCGTTCCCTCGAGCGGATCGACGGCGATATCGACCTTGGGACCGTTCTTGGTGCCGACCTTCTCGCCGATGAAAAGCATCGGCGCCTCGTCGAGCTCGCCCTCGCCGATCACGACGGTGCCATCGATCGGCAGCTTGTTGAGCTCGCGCCGCATCGCGTCGACCGCGGCCTGATCGGACGCCTTCTCCTTGCCGTGCCCGCGCAACCGCGCCGACGACACCGCCGCGCGCTCCGTCACGCGCACGATTTCGAGCGACAGGATGCGCTCGAGCGCGAGATGCGGCTGAATGGTGATTGTCGACGACATCGGACGTTCCCCTATTCGTTTCTCTTCTATCGGTTTTTTTCGATGCGGATCAATTGCGGTTCCGCGGAAATCACCTTGTCGGCTTTGACCGCTTCCATCGCATGCCGCACTGCATCCTCGGTCGTGGCATAGGTGATGAGGATCACCGGAACCGGTGCCACCGCCGTTTTCGGGTCTGTGCCGCCGATCGGCGCGCCGCCGCGGTGGCGTTGCACAATGGATTCCAGCGATATCTGCTGCTCGGCGAGCCTGGTTGCAATGGTCGCAGCCGTACCAGGCTTGTCCACAGCCAGCAGCCGGATGTAGTAACCGCCCTCGTGGCGCTGCATCGGCGCCCGCCCCGCTTCCGTCAGTTGCGTCGCCGGCCGGCCAAAGACCGGCAATCGGTGGCCGCGCGCGATATCGACGATATCAGCAACCACGGCGGACGCGGTCGCCGCCCCGCCCGCGCCCGGACCAACGAGCGTGATCGGCGAAAATCCGTCGACGTCGATGCTCACCGCGTTGGTCACGCCCATCACCTGCGCGATCGCGGATTCCTTCGGCACCATGGTCGGGTGCACGCGCTGCTCGATGCCTTGCGGCGTGCGAACCGCGACGCCAAGGAGCTTCACGCGATAGCCAAGTTCGTCGGCGGCTTCGAGATCGGCGGGTGCGATCGACGAGATGCCCTCGACATAGACCGCGTCAGGATCGACCTTCGTGCCGAATGCGAGACTCGCCAGAATCGACAGCTTTTGCGCGGTGTCGTGACCTTCGACATCGAAGGTCGGGTCGGCTTCAGCGTAACCGAGACGCTGTGCGTCTTTCAGGCAATCGGCGAAAGAGAGTTTTTCCTGTTCCATCCGCGTGAGGATGTAATTGCAGGTGCCGTTGAGAATTCCGTACACGCGTGCGAAGGAATTTCCGGCAAGACCTTCGCGCAGCGTCTTCACGATCGGAATGGCGCCAGCGACCGCGGCCTCGAAATTGACTGCGACGCCGTTTTTCTCGGCCAACTCTGCGAGCATCACGCCGTGACGCGCGAGCAAAGCCTTATTCGCTGTCACCACCGACTTTTTCGCCGCCAGCGCAGCCTCGACCGACGACTTCGCCGGATCGCCCTCGCCGCCCATCAACTCGACGAAAACGTCGATCTCAGGATCGCGCGCGAGTTTAAGCGGATCATCATGCCAGCGGAATTTCTTCAGATCGAGGCCGCGATCCTTGCCCCTGGATCGTGCGCAGACCGCGACGACCTCGACGCCTCGCCCGCAACGCGCAACGAGCGACGCTTGTTCCGTCTGGATCAACTTGATCACGGCCGCGCCGACCGTGCCCAAGCCGGCGAGACCCACTCTAAGCGGCGCAACCATTCAACGATCCGAAAAGGCGAGCGCCGTCTAACGGCGCGTGGCGAGAGGAACGACGTTGTGCAATGTCTGTGCGCCGGTTTCAAGGAAGCGGCGGATATTGCGCGCGGCCTGGCGGATGCGCTGCTCATTCTCCACGAGCGCGATGCGGACGTGATCGTCGCCATGCTCGCCGAAACCGATGCCAGGCGCGACGGCGACCTCCGCCTTCTCGACCAGAAGCTTGGAGAATTCCACGCTGCCGAGCGACTTGAACGGCTCCGGAATCGGCGCCCAGGCGAACATCGAGGCCTTCGGCGCAGGAACATGCCAGCCGGCGCGGCCGAAGCTTTCGACCATCGCGTCACGGCGCTTGCGATAGGTCTCGCGCATATCGCGGACGCAATCGTCGGGACCGTTGAGCGCCGCGATCGCGGCCACCTGCACCGGTGTGAACGCGCCGTAATCGAGGTAGGATTTCACCCGCGTCAGCGCCGCGATGATCCGCTCATTGCCGACCGCAAAACCGATGCGCCAGCCCGGCATCGAAAAGGTCTTCGACATGGAGGTGAACTCGACCGCGACATCGTTCGCGCCCGGCACCTGCAGGATCGAGGGCGGCGGATTGTTATCGAAATAGACCTCAGCATAAGCGAGATCGGACAGCACCATGATGCCGTGTTTCTTCGCGAACGCCACGAGGTCGCGGTAGAAATCGAGATCGGCGACATACGCCGTTGGATTGGCGGGATAGCAGACGACGACCGCGATCGGCTTCGGGATCGAATGGATCACCGCGCGTTCGAGCGTCTCGAAAAATTGCGGATTGGGTTCCGACGGCACGGCACGGATCACGCCACCCGCCATCAGGAAGCCGAAGGCGTGGATTGGATAGCTCGGATTGGGAACGAGCACCACATCGCCCGGCGCCGTGATCGCCTGCGCGACGTTGGCGAAGCCTTCCTTGGAACCGAGTGTGGTGACGACCTGCGTTTCGGGATTGAGTTTCACCCCGAAGCGGCGCGCGTAATAGGCGGCCTGCGCACGGCGCAAACCCGGCACGCCTTTCGAGGACGAGTACCGGTCGGTGCGCGGCTTGCCGAGGGTCTCTTTCAGCTTGTCGAGGACATGCTGCGGCGCCGGCAGATCCGGGTTGCCCATCCCGAGATCGACGATGTCTGCGCCTGCGTTCCGGGCCGCGGCCTTGGCGCGGTTGACCTGCTCGAACACATAGGGCGGCAAGCGGCGGATGCGGTGAAATTCTTCCATGATACCAAGGCTCTATTTCGGGCTTTCAAAATCCAGTCGAGTCAGGCCCGCTTTGAGGGAGCTTTTATCACGGGTTCGGTTTGTTGCCAGTATTTTGCGGTGCAGCAGACTTCGAGGCTTCGGACTTGCCCTTTTCAGATTTGGCCTTGGCGGCCGGCTTGTCGGAATCCGGCGCCACCCGGCGGCGGGCCGCAATCAACTCGTTTTCGAGCTTCTTCTGCTCGTAATCCGTCAGGATCACACTATTTCTGGGCGGCGGCATATCGTGAACGAGCGGATAACTCGGGGGTGGTGTGCCTGGCGCCTCTTGCCGCGCCTGACTGACGGTGGAGGCACCGCCGGTCGACGCGGGATCGCCGAAAGTGTTGAGGTTCGATGAACAGCCGCTGAGCGCCAATGCCCATGCGACGAGCATGAAGCGAGTTTTGGTGCGGCGCCGAAATTGCGATTTTAAGGTCTGTTTCACTTAGAGCGCGCTCGAACGAGGTCGCGACATCAGGTCTTTACCCAGAAGGAGTATATATCGGGGCTAGCCGGGTAATATGTCCAAAGCAAGAACCGGCAACGGGGACAAAAAAAGGCGGTTAACGCCACGAAATAACGGGCTTTCAAGGTCGCGGCCGTGATCTTGCTTGCGTTGATAGTATGGTCTGCGGGGAAGCGTTTCGAGTTCTGACGGCGATGAACAAGGTTCCGGATAAACCGGTCACAACGGCGAACGAGCCCGTCAATATCGAGCTGTTCGCCAACAATCTTGCGCGCCTGTTCGAGGCCGGCGGCAAGGCGCTCGCCGCCTATATGAAGCCGCACGAAGGCGACAAGAAACCCGAAATGTCGGACGAGGTCGCCGATGCGGTGAAGACACTCGGCAAGGTCGCCGAATATTGGCTCGCCGATCCTTCGCGCGCGATCGAATTGCAGTCTTCACTCGGCCGCGCCTATCTGGAACTCTGGGGTTCGGCGGTCAAACGCATGGCCGGCGAACAGCACGAGCCGGTCGCCAAGCCCGATCCGCGCGACCGCCGCTTCGCCGATCCGGAATGGACGTCAAATCAGTTCTTCGATTTCGTCAAACAAGCCTACCTCCTCTCGACGCAATGGGCCGACGATCTCGTCAAGAATGCCAAGGATCTCGACCCGCATACGAAGCACAAGGCGGAGTTCTATATGCGGCAGATCGCGAACGCGATTTCGCCGTCAAATTTCGTCCTGACCAATCCGGAATTGCTGCGCGAGACGCTCTCGTCCAACGCCGAGAATCTCGTGCGCGGCATGAAAATGCTGAAGGATGACATCGACGCACAGGGAAATCTCAACATCCGGCAGTCCGATCCGAACATGTTCGAGGTCGGACGCGATCTTGCGACCACGCCCGGCAAGGTGGTGTTCCAGAACGAGTTGATGCAGCTCATCCAATACGCCCCAACCACCGAGACGGTGCTCAAGACCCCGCTCCTGATCGTGCCGCCCTGGATCAACAAATTCTACGTGCTCGACCTGACGCCGGAGAAATCCTTCATCAAATGGTGCGTCGATCAGGGCCTCACTGTCTTTGTCATCTCATGGGTCAATCCGGACGCACGGCTCGCCGATAAAAGCTTTGACGATTACATGCGCGAGGGTCCCTTGGCCGCGCTCGATGTGGTGCAGGCGATCACCGGCGAGCATAAAGTTCACACCGCCGGCTATTGCGTCGGCGGCACGCTGCTGGCCGTGACGCTCGCCTATCTCGCGGCCAAGAGCGACGAGCGCGTCATGGCCGCCCGCGCGGACGAGCGGATCGCGTCGGCGACGTTTTTCGCGACGCAGGTGGATTTCCGCCATGCCGGCGACCTGAAGGTTTTTGTCGACGAGGAGCAGCTGAAGAACCTCGAACGGCGAATGACCGAGCGCGGCTTTCTCGACGGCCGCGCCATGGCCAATGCCTTCAACCTCCTGCGCTCCAACGACCTGATCTGGCCCTACGTCATCAACAATTACCTGCGCGGGAAGGCGCCCTTCCCGTTCGATCTGCTCTACTGGAATTCCGACGCGACGCGGATGCCGGCCGCCAACCATTCGTTCTATCTGCGCAATTGCTATCTCGACAACAAACTGACCAGGGGCGAGATGACGATCGGCGGCCTGCGCCTCGACCTGAAGAAAGTGATGATGCCGATCTATAATCTTGCCACGCGTGAAGATCACATCGCGCCGGCGAAATCGGCCTTTCTCGGCGCGCAATATTTCGGCGGGCCGGTGAAGTTCGTGCTGTCGGGCTCCGGGCATATTGCCGGCGTCGTCAATCCGGTCGCGAAGCAGAAGTATCAGTTCTGGACCGGCCCGATGGGCAATCTCGATTTTGACGAATGGCTCACAAAAGCGGCCGAGAAGCCGGGCTCATGGTGGCCAGACTGGCTGCAATGGCTCAAGGACCAGAATTCAGAGACGATCCCGGCGCGCCCGCCTGGTGGCGCCGGCTATGCGCCGATCGAGGACGCGCCCGGTTCTTATGTCCGCGTGAAATCGTAAGCCGGCCGGGGCTAGTGTGGTGGTTCAGAAATTCCCCTCATTCTCGCCGCGAGTCCGTCAAGGGAATTTCTGAACCAAAACCACACTAGAATCATCATGTTGCTAGTGTCCCTTCGATTCCGAAGTTCGCTTACCGCACAACGAAGCGAACTTCGGAATCGGGACACTCGTTTCGCCGGGAGGATTTCCGGCTTTGCCTGCGCTAAACTGTGCCCTCAGGAATCAACGGGAGGCGACATGACTCGCGAAATCTTCTGGCTCATGATGTCGGTGGTTCTCACCGGCCTGCTGTGGGTGCCCTACATCATCGACCGCATCATGGTCCGCGGCCTGATGAAGGCGATGGACAATCCCAAGCCGAAGGACAAGCCGCAATCGAACTGGGCGCAGCGGCTTTATTTCGCTCACACCAACGCTGTCGACAATCTCGTGCTGTTCGCGCCGCTGGTGCTCATTCTCGATTCACGCAACATCTCGACGACGACAACGGCGCTCGCCTGCGCGGTCTATTTCTGGTCGCGCCTGGTGCACGCCGTCGTCTACGCCGCCGGCATCCCGGTGCTGCGCACGTTGTCCTTCGCCGTCGGCTGGCTCGCCTGCGCCGCCTTGGTGCTCGCGATCTTCCGGGTCATCAACTAGAGCGCAATCCGGCGAAGTGGAAACCGGTTCGCCGCAAGATTGCGCGACAAGTAAGGAGGTCGGGCTTGCCCGACCTCTGTTTCTCATGGTGCGCAAGTCGGGTAATCCCGACTTGTTCATTTACGGAAACAGCGCGATCTGCTCGAGCCCGGCTGCCTCGGGGTATCCGAGCATCAGATTCATGTTCTGGATCGCTTGGCCGGACGCGCCTTTGGTCAGGTTGTCGAGCGCCGACACGATGATGGCGCGACCGGGCTGCCGGTCCTTGGCCACTCCAATAAAGGTCATGTTGGAGCCGCGCACATGGCGGGTTTGCGGGGTCTCGCCAAACGGCAAAACATGCACGAAGTCAGACTTCTCGTAGAACTTTAAAAGTAATGCATGAAGATCGCCCGGCGATTGTCCGCCGGCTCCCCGCACATAGATCGTCGAGAGAATACCTCGGTTCATCGGCACGAGATGCGGGGTGAAACTCACCACGACATCCTTGCCGGCCGCCAGCGAAAATTCCTGGTCGAGTTCGGCCATATGCCGATGGTGCCCGACGCCGTAGGCGTGGAAACCTTCCGAGACTTCCGAGAACAGCATCGATTCCTTCGCCGCCCGCCCCGCACCGGTCATGCCGGATTTTGCGTCGATTACGATCTCGCCGGGCTCGATTGCCTTTGCCTTGAGGAGCGGCGTCAGTGGCAACTGCGCGCAGGTCGTGTAGCAGCCCGGATTGGCCACAAGCCGCGCCTTCTCGATCTGGCTGCGATAGATTTCGGCAAGACCGTAAACCGCTTCCTTCTGCAGCTCCGGCGCGAGATGGTCATGGCCATACCAACGCGCGTAAGCGGCGTTATCGTGCAACCGGAAATCCGCCGAGAGATCGACGACCTTCGTCTTCGGCGCCTTCGCCATCAGATCCTTGATCACGGTCTGCGTCGTGCCATGCGGCAAGGCGCAGAAGGCAAGATCGATTCCGGCGGTCTTCCAGTCGATGCTCTCGATCGCGACCAGCTTGGGCAGGTTAAATGGCGAGAATTGCGGAAACACCACCCGCATCTCCTGCCCGGCCCGCCGATCGGCGGTGAGCAACACGATCTCCGCCCGCGGATGGCGTAAAAGCAGGCGCACGAGCTCGGCTCCGGTATAGCCCGAGGCGCCCAGAACCGCGATTTTTGCCTTGTCCGCCATAGCTCAATTCCTTCCGCTTAAGGTTCGACATGAAAACAGCCGCCGGTTCAAGAGAACCGCAAGGAGGCTGCGCGGGAGGGTTGAACAGGGTTGCCGCGGAGCCATCTCCGGCGGCACGGTGACATCGTCTCTAAGACGCGCGCGCCCGTGCCGTGACGATACGGCGGCGGCGAATGGTGAATGTAAAAAGCGACGTCATGGGGCGGCGCTATATCGGCACGCCGCCCCTGTCGTCAAGTCAGCGCCCAATCAACGTAATGTGACGATTTCGATCCAGTTCGGCTTCTTGCCGATCGGCATCTCTTTCAGCTTCGTCAGCTTGCCGGTCTTCGGATCGATCGCATACGAGGTCAGGCTGTGTGAGAGCTCGCCGACCGCGAACAGGTATTTTCCGGTCGGGTCGATGGCGAAGGCGCGCGGCTGCTTCTCGGTCGGGAAGCTGTCGATCAGCGTCAGCGTGCCCTTGGCCGGATCGACGCTGTAGCCCGCGAGCGTGCTCGAAGTGCGTTCCGACGCATACAGGAACTTGCCGTTCGGTGTGAGGTGGATGTCGGCCGCCCAGGGTTTGACGCTCGAGCCTTTCGGCATGGCGCTCACGGTCTGGACTTCCTTCTTCATCGTCCCCTTCGCGGCATCATAGGGAAACACGTAGACGGTCGCATCGAGCTCGTTGAGCAGATAGACGAACTTGTTGTTGGGCGAAAACACCAGATGCCGCGGTCCGGCTTTGGCATTGGTTTTCACCGTTGCCGGATCGTTGGGCGAAAGTTTGCCGGTCTTGGCATCGAATTTCTGCTGATAGACGGTGTCGCCGCCGAGGCTCGTATGGAACACATACTTGTTGGTGCTGTCGGTGATGACCGCGTGCGCGTTTGGATCGGTCGCAACCGTCTGTTGCGTCGCGCCGACAACGCCCTTGGCGCCGATCGGGCTGACCGTCACTCTGTGCTGCGGATAGGACGCGGCGAAGAGATATTTTCCGGTCTTGTCGGTCGCGATATAGGCCATGCTGCCTTCCAGCGGACCGCTGCCGGTATGGGTCAGCTTTCCGCTCTTCTGATCGATCGAGAATGTCGCGACCGAGAACGGCTCGCTGCGAAGTCCCGCGAACAGGAATTTCTTGTCCGGGCTGACCGCGAGCGGTAGCGAACCGCCCGGCTTCGCCGGACCCGGCACGGCGGTCTTCGCCACCTCTGTCAACGCACCGCTTTTCGGATCAAGCGAAAGCACGGTGATGTCCTGGCTGTCCGAGCTCCCGACATAAAGAAACGTTGCAGCTTGTGCCGACGACATGACAAACCCCGCGGTGAGTAGAGCCGCGACGCGGCCAGCGGCAGTGAACACCCCCATAAGACCCTCCCTTTTGCGCCGGCCATTCTGCAGCCGGTCATCCGATCATATTGTCATACGACAAGTGGCGGAGACAAGACGGTGTGGGGCGGAATGCATGACGGTGGCGGGGCGGCGGCGCCTCTGACCCCCGCCTCCGGCGGCGTGGCGCAAGTCGGGATGATCAACAAAAAAGGCCGCCGGTGCGGCGGCCTTTTCCAGCACTGCTATGTCAAATCAGATCGTCGGATTCCACGGGACCATGTTTTCCCGATAGCCCGTCCCCGACTTCTCGATAAAGGCGACGGCCGGGAACGGATAGTGGAAGCCTTGCACCATCATCTTGTCGGCCGCCAGCATGTCGTAGGTCTTGCGGCGGGTTTCCTCGGCCATCTTGGCGTCCTGGTCGAACATCAGATGCCAGCCGGGGTTGCGCGCGAACAGGAACGGCACGTTGGTGACGTCCGCTTGCACGAACAGCGTCTTCCCGCCTGACGAGACGACATGTGACGTGTGACCCGGCGTGTGTCCGGGCGTCGCCACCGCGGTAATGCCGGGCGCGATTTCCTTGCCTGCCTCGTACGGTTTCACGCGCTTGGTCACGTCGCCGCTAAACACGCGGCGATTGTTCTTGAACATGCCCTCCATACGACCGGCCGGCGCGCGGCTCATCTCGCCGTCGTCCATCCAGTATTTGTGTTCAGTGGCCGGGACCAGAATCTCGGCATTCGGGAAGGCCAGCGAACCGTCCGCGAGGAGAAGACCGTTCACATGGTCCTGGTGGTAGTGCGAAATGACCACCGTATCGACCGCTTTGGCGTCGATGCCGGCAGCGGCCAAGTTGCTTTGGAACTGGCCTGCCGAGCCCTTGCTGTTGGTGAAATTCGCCTGGCCCGTGCCGGTGTCGATCACGATCAACTTGCTGCCGGTATTCACCACGATCGGCGAATAGGGAATGGTGATGCCTTCCGCGGGCTGGAACGCGGCAGTCAATGCCGCATCGACCTGGTCCTTGGGAACGTTGATGACGAAGTTATCCGGCCGCTTCGGGATCTTGGTGGCACCGTCGGTGACGACAGTGATCTCGTAATCGCCGACTTTGTAGCGATACCAGCCGGCCGCCTGCTTGCCTGCAGGCGGGGCGAAAGCACGAGCCGGCACCGCGGTTGCAACAGGCGACAACGCGGCGACGGCAGCGCCTGCGATGATGCTACGGCGTGTGAGTTCAGTCATGACGTTCTCCCTGAAAAGTGCCATGGATTTTGGCTTCTGATCGTGTCCGGTGACGACAATGCGACGGATCGTACCCTGGACGCATCCGGGCCAAGCGCCGGCGGATGCGATGCGGTTTAAACACCAGACAAGACCAACAATTCCCGCGCCCTTGAGAGAAATTGTGCGGCGCGAAAGAGCGGACTATCAAAACATCTTGAAGATCGAGAAGCTGATGTCGCCAAAAAACAGCAGCACGAACGCCCACACGAAGGCCGACGTGAAATTGGCGATCTGGAAGTGCCAATAATTCATTTCGAGGATGCCGGCGATCAGCGGCACCGACGCACGAAACGGGCCGAAGAAGCGGCCGATGAAAATTCCGGGCACGCCCCATTTCTCCATGAACTCGTGCCCGCGCGGCAGGAGATCGGGATGTCGCGACAGCGGCCAGATATGCGCGATGCGCTCCTTGAAGTGAAAGCCGAACCAGTATGAGACCCAATCACCGAGCGCGGCTCCGATCGAGCCTGCGACCCAGACCGGCCAGAACGGAATCCCGCTCGCCCCGATCAGCGCGCCGATCCCGACCAACGCTGCCCACGCGGGTACGAGGAGGGAAAAGAACGCGATCGATTCCAGAAACGCGAGCACGAACACGATCGGCGCCGCCCACATGTGATGGGTGCGCACGAAATCGATCACCAGTCGGGAATATTCTTCAAACATCAGGGTGGGTCTTAAGCCGGCGGGGCCACCGATCTAGCCTGTTGCACAGGCTTGCGCCAGCCGCTTTTGGGGCATTTAGGGCAGCCGGAGCCCGCTTTCACCGCCTTAATTCATCCTTTTCCGGCTGGTGTGGTGGTTCAAAAGGTCCCTTGATTCCGGCCGTGAGTCCGCCAAGGGACATTTGAACCAAAAACCACACCGGAAAGATTAAGTAGGCCAGTGTCCTTTCGAATCCGAAGTTCGCTACTGGCTTTACCGCGAAGTTAGGCGAACTTCGGATTCGGGACGCTGGCATGGCATATTCAGCGCTTCTGATTCGCATCAGCACATCTCATGGCCAAAAAAACCAAGAAAACCGCAAAGAAAGCCTCCTCGGCCGGCAAAAAAGCCGCGGAGGACCGCGATCTGTTTTCCGGCCTCAACGGCGGCAGCAAATCCGCCAGAGGCAAGGCGCGCTCCGGCGGCGACGGCTATACCGCGCACGATATCGAGGTGCTGGAAGGGCTCGAGCCGGTCCGCCGGCGTCCGGGCATGTATATCGGTGGCACCGACGAGAAGGCGCTGCATCATCTGTTCGCCGAGGTGATCGACAATGCGATGGATGAAGCGCTGGCTGGACACGCGACCTTCATCGAAGTCGGGCTCGGCAACGACGGCTATATGAGCGTCACGGACAACGGCCGCGGAATTCCGGTCGATCCGCATCCGAAATTCCCGAAAAAATCCGCGCTCGAAGTGATCATGTGCACGCTGCATGCGGGCGGCAAATTCGATTCCAACGTCTACGAAACCTCCGGCGGCCTGCACGGCGTCGGCGTGTCGGTCGTCAACGCGCTGTCGGAAAAACTCGAAGTCGAGGTCGCGCGCGGGCAGCAGCTTTACAAGATGACCTTCGCGCGCGGCAAGCCGAAGGGCGCGCTTGAGAAACTCGGCCGCGCGCCGAACAAGCGCGGCACCACGATCCGCTTCAAGCCGGATCTGCAGATTTTCGGCGAAGACGCGAAATGGGATCCCGCGCGGCTATTCCGCATGACGCGCGCGAAAGCCTATCTGTTCGGCGGTGTCGAGATCCGCTGGTCCTGCCCGAAGGAATTGCTCAAAGGCGTCGAGGGTGTTCCCGCGAGCGCCACCCTGCACTTCCCCGGTGGGCTGAAAGACTATCTCGCCTCCGGCCTGGAGAAAGTCACGCTCGTGCATCCGGATATTTTCTCCGGACGCTCGGAGAAAAAAGGTGGACACGGATCGGCGGAATGGGCGGTCGCCTTCATGGCCGATGCCGATCCCACCATCTCATCCTATTGCAACACAATCCCGACGCACGACGGCGGCACGCATGAAAGCGGATTGCGCAGCGCGCTGTTCAAAGGATTGCGCGATCACGCAAGCCGCGTCGGACAGGAAAAGCGCGCGGCCGCCGTCACGAGCGACGACGTGATGTCGATCGCCGCCGCGATGATCTCGGTCTTCATCCGGGAACCGGAATTTCAGGGCCAGACCAAGGACCGTCTCGCCACCGCCGAGGCCGCCCGTATTGTCGAACAGGCGGTGCGCGACCCGTTCGACCATTGGCTCGCCGGCAATCCGCTGCAGGCCAACAAGCTGCTCGATTTCGTGGTCGAACGCGCGGAAGAGCGGCTGCGCCGCCGCCAGGAAAAGGACATCGCGCGCAAGAGCGCGGTGCGCAAATTGCGCCTGCCCGGCAAGCTCGCCGATTGCACCAATTCCGGCTCGCAGGGCTCTGAAATCTTCATCGTCGAGGGTGACAGCGCCGGCGGCTCGGCCAAACAGGCGCGCGACCGCGCCTCGCAGGCGGTGCTGCCGCTGCGCGGAAAAATCCTCAATGTCGCAAGCGCCGGCAAGGACAAGCTTGCGCAGAACCAGCAGCTGGCCGATCTCATTCAGGCGCTCGGCGCCGGCACCGGCACGCATTACCGCGAGCAGGATCTGCGCTACGAGAAGGTCATCATCATGACCGACGCCGACGTCGACGGCGCGCATATCGCATCGCTGCTGATCACGTTCTTCTACCGGCAGATGCCAAAGCTGATCGACGGCGGACACCTTTTTATCGCGGTGCCGCCGCTTTACCGGCTGACGCATGGCGGCAAGACGATCTACGCGCGCGACGACAAGCAGAAGGATATTCTGCTCAAGAAGGAATTCCACGCCAATGCCAAGGTCGATGTCGGCCGCTTCAAGGGTCTCGGCGAAATGATGGCCGCGCAGCTGAAAGAGACCACGATGGACCGTAAAAAGCGCACGCTTCTGCGCGTTGTACTGGCCGACAAGGACAAGACCAAGACCGCGAAATCGGTCGATCAATTGATGGGCACGAAGCCGGAGGCGCGGTTTGCGTTCATCTCCGAGCGCGCGGAGTTCGCAGCCGACGAGTTGCTCGACGTTTAGGCGCGGTTTTGCGAATCTCCGACAGGAACCGATCCATCGGCAGGCCGCTATAGTTCTCCGCGAGCGCTTTTGAAGCCGCTTCCGAGCTCGTGACGTAGTCGAGCTCGGCCAATTGCCGGCGCATGTCGAAATCTTGCGTGCTGCTGAATCGATGCAGCATTTGCGTCATCCACCAGGAGAATCGCTGCGCCTTCCAGACCCGCTGCAGGCACGTTGCCGAGTAGGATTTCAACGCCGTCTCGCGCCTGGATTTGTAATATTGCGCAAAGGCCTGCGAGAGCACGCAGACATCGGCCAACGCCAGGTTCATACCCTTGGCGCCGGTCGGCGGCACAATGTGAGCGGCGTCGCCGGCAAGAAAGAGCCGCCCGTGCTGCATCGGCTCGCAGACGAAGCTGCGCATTGCGGTGACGCCTTTCTCGGTGATCTTGCCGGTTTTGAGGCGTTTCTTCGCGCCGCCCGCAAGCCGCGCCCCGAGCTCGCTCCAAATCTGGTCATTCGACCATTTCCCGGCGTCTTCGTCCGGCGCGCATTGCAGATAATAACGCACCACCGAATGCGAGCGCATCGCGAACAACGCGAAGCCGCGCTCGTGATAGGCATAGATCAATTCGTCATCGACCGGCTTCGCATCCGCAAGAATGCCGAGCCAGCCGAACGGATACTCGCGATCAAAGGTGCTGATCACTTTTCCGATCGCGGGGCGGCTGATGCCGTGAAAGCCGTCGCACCCGGCAACGAAATCGCATGCGATCGTCTGCGAGGCGTCCCCATGCCTGAACCGGATGATCGGCTTTTTGCTCTCGACGCCTTCGATTTTGACCGCTTCGGCTTCGAACAATATCTGCCCGTGATCCGCAAGTCGGCGCGCGATCAGGTCTTTGACGATCTCCTGCTGGCCGTAGACCGCGACTCCACGCCGAACCAGTTTGCGGAAATCGATGTGATGCAGTTCGTCGTTGAAGGAGAGCTTGATACCGTCATGGAACAACGCTTCCTTGCGCATCCGCGCGCCGACGCCGGTCGCATTCAGCAGATCGACCACCCATTGCTCGATCAGGCCGGCGCGCACGCGCGCCTCGCAATAGTGGCGACTGCGGGTTTCGATGATGATGCTGTCGATGCCGGCGAGATGCAGGAGATGCGAGAACATCAATCCCGCCGGCCCGGCTCCCACGATCCCAACCTGAGTGCGCATTCCAACCCCTTCCACCGGCTTTTCTTGTTATGACGCGATGCCTTTTCACTAGGTGCCGCAAGGGGTTCGGAGAAGGGACGTTTTCCGGAACGGCTGGGATTTTTTCGGGCGTCGCCCTGCAGCGTTACAGCCGTGGCGGCCAGCCGTAGCGGGGCACGCGCAACATGTATTGCCGATACGCATCCCCAAATTTTATTTCGAGATAACGCTCCTCGCGCAAGACCACGCCGCGATGCAGCACGATCGCGGCCGGGATCATCAGCACCAGCGTCCAGTCCGACGCGAAAGCGACCGCGAGGCCGGCGAGCATGAAGCCAAGCCCGACATACATCGGGTTGCGGACAAAAGCGTAAAGCCCGTCGGTGACGAGATGCAGCGCCGGCTTGTATGGCGGGATATTCGTCTTTGCGAGCGAGAAATAATGTCCGCCGGCGAGGATCAACGCCAGTCCGATGGCGACGAGGATGCCGCCGAGCACCATGCGCTCGCTGAATGTCAGAAATACGTACAGGAAATATCCTGGGACCAGCCAGTCGAGCAGCAAGCCGAGAAGCAAGGCCGCCAGCGGAATGAGCGGCGGCAGAACGATAACATTCGGAATGTCGCGCTCGCCGGCCATCTCATTTCACCGCGTTGAACGCCTTGTCGAGATCGGCCATCAGATCATCTGGGTCCTCGATGCCGACCGACAGACGGATGAGCGAATCCCCGATCCCGAGTGTCGCGCGTATATCCGCCGGCACCGAGCCATGCGTCATGATGCCGGGATGCTCGATCAGACTCTCAACGCCGCCAAGGCTTTCGGCCAGCGCGAAGATTTCGCAATGCTCGAGGAAGGCGCGCGCGCCGGCGAGATCGGTTTTCAACTCCACCGAGATCATCCCGCCGAAGGCGCGCATCTGGCTTTTCGCCAGCGCGTGCTGCGGATGGCTTTCGAGACCGGGATAGAACACGCGGTTCACTTTCGGATGCTTTTCCAGCCATTGCGCAATCTTGAGCGCCGACGCGCAATGCCGTTCCATGCGGAGCGCCAGCGTCTTCAGTCCGCGCAAGGCGAGAAAGGAATCGAACGGCCCCTGGATGGCGCCGACCGCGTTGTGCAGGAACGCGATCTTCTCGCGCAGCTCCTTGTTGTCGCCAACAACCGCCGCGCCGCCGACCATGTCGGAATGGCCGTTGAGATATTTGGTGGTGGAATGCATCACGATGTCGAAGCCAAACTCGATCGGTCGCTGGATATAGGGGCTCGCAAAGGTGTTGTCGGCGACGGTCATGATCTTGCGCCTGCGCGCGACATCTGCGACCGCGCGCAGATCGATCAATTTCAGAAGCGGGTTGGTCGGCGTCTCGATCCAGATCAGCTTGGTGTTCGGCCGGATCGCGCCTTCGAGCGCCTTCACATCGGTGAGATCAACATAGGTCGCCTCGATCCCCGCCGATTGTTTGCGCACGCGCTCGAACAGCCGCCGCGTCCCGCCGTAGAGGTCGTCAGTCGCAACAACATGCGCCCCCTGCTCGATACTTTCGAGAATCGTCGAGATCGCGGCAAGCCCCGACGCGAACGCATAGCCTTGCGCACCACCTTCGAGATCGGCGATGCAGCGCTCGAACGCCATACGTGTTGGATTCTGTGAGCGCGCATATTCGTAGCCTTTATGCACGCCGGGACTCTGCTGCACGAACGTGGACGTGGCGTAGATCGGCATCATCACCGCGCCGGTCGTGGGATCGGGCGCTTGCCCCGCATGGATGCAGCGGGTGGCGAAGCCCAAGCGGTTGGGTCGGTTCATTGCAATGCAATCCGGAAATGATTGATGAGATCGATGCGGGTGACGAGGCCGAGGAATCGCTCGCCGTCCATGACGATGGCAACATAGTCTTTCTTGAACAGCGGCGCGAGCTCGCGGATCGGCGCATCGGCGGAAATCGTCTCGAGGCGCGTGGTCATCACGTCGTTGACCGGGCGATTGAACGCGGCCTTCTCGTCGGGATGTTCGGTCAGCAATGCGAGAATATCGCTTTCATCGATCAGACCCACGATGCGCTCGCCCCGCGTGACCGGCAGTTGCGAGACATCCGCCGCGCGCATGCGCGCGAACGCGGTGCGCAGATTGTCCTCGGGGCGCACTTCGACGGCGGAGCCCGCCGCATGCGGATTGATCACGAGGTCGCGCACGGTGCCGGTGCGCGCGCGGCCCCAGCCCTCCTGCATGAGATAGGCGTCGTTGAACACCTTGGAGAGATATTTCGCGCCGGAATCGCAAACCAGGCTGACCACGCGTTTCGGCTGGCTCTGCGCGCGGCAATAGCGCAAAGCAGCGGTGAGCAGCGTGCCGGATGAGGAGCCGGCGAATATGCCCTCCTTCCGCAACAGGTCGCGCGCGGCGGCGAAGCTGTCCTGATCCGATACCGAATAAGCCTCGCGCACGAAAGACAGATCGCAATTTGGCGGCACGAAGTCCTCGCCGATCCCCTCCACCGCCCAACCTCCTGCTTCGATCATCTTTCCGGTCTTGATCAGCGGCGCGAGCACCGAGCCGACGGGATCGGCAAGGATCATCTGCGTTGAGGGCGAAGCCCGTTTCATGAAACGGCCGACGCCGGACAATGTGCCGCCGGAACCAACACCGACCACGATCGCGTCGACGTCGTTATTCATCTGCCGCAGGATTTCCGGCGCCGTGGTCTCCTCATGCGCGCGCGGATTGGCCGGATTCTCGAACTGATTGATGTAGATCGCGCCGGCGGTCTTCTGCATCACCGTCTGAGCGAGATCCTGATAATAGTCGGGATGCCCCTTGCTGACGTCGGAGCGCGTGATGATGACCTCGGCGCCCATGGCGCGCGCATGCAAGATTTTCTCGCGCGACATTTTGTCGGGGACGAGCAGGATGGTGCGATAGCCTTTCTGTGCGCCGACAAAGGCCAAGCCCAAGCCGGTATTGCCCGCGGTCGCTTCGACGATCGTGCCGCCCGATTTCAGACGGCCGTCGGCTTCCGCCGCCTCGATCATCGCGCGCGCCGGACGATCCTTGATCGAGCCGGACGGGTTGGCACTCTCGAGCTTGAGGAACAGCTTGCAGGGGCCGGTATCGAGCCGCGTCACCGCGACTAGCGGCGTCTCGCCGATCAGATCGATGACGCTTGTCATGCGTTCCAGTTCATCCATTCCACCAGGGCGGTGTTGACCGCGTCCGGGCGTTCGAGCGTGGAGAGATGGCCGCTGTCCCGGACAACAACAAGGCGACTGTTCGGAATTTCTTTTGCGATCTCCTCGGACAATTTTGGCGGCGTGAGCTGGTCGCCCTCGCCGACCAGCACCAATGTCGGGCATTTTATCTTTGGCAGATCGGGCCGCGAATCCGGCCGCGACATGATCGCCATTTGCTGCCGGATGAAGGCATCGGCGCCCGTATGCTGCGCCATATGCAAAATGATTTTCTTCAGCGCGGCGTCGCCTTGCCTGTCCTTGTGAACGAAAACATGCCACAGCGTTTCGGCGATGTCTGCAAGCCGCCCGTTGCGCGCGAGTTCGATCTGCGCTTTCCGGCGTTCGGATTGCTCCGGCAAATCGGCGCGTGAGCCGGTATCGAGCAGCGCCAAGCGGGCCACACGCTCAGGCGCGGCGCGCAGGATCGCGTAGGAGATGTAGCCGCCCATGGAAAGGCCGGCGAGTGCGAAGCGCGGCGGCGCTGCCGCCAATATGCGTTTTGCGATGGCATCCATGGTCTCGTCGCGGCGATGGTCGGCGACCATGACCGGGCCGAATTGCCATAAAGCCGGGATCTGGTTTGCATAAAGAAGCGGCGAACACAGGAGCCCCGGAACAAGCACGATCGGTATTGGCTCTGTCATGGTTGCGTCACTCGGCTGAGACCGAAAAGTTAAGGTATTTATTTAACTTATTGCACTGCAGCGGCATTGACTTTCGTGGGCCGAACCCTATGTTCCCGCACAAGACGGTCCGACTGCAAGATTCGGCCGCCCATTTCCGCGCACAGCATGTCGTTGTCGTTAGTTCCGCGCGGAGGATCGCACGGGCGGTCACGGCTTAGAGGTTTCATGCCTTTCTCTCAACTCGGCTTGTCCGAAAAAGTTATCGCCGCCGTCGCAGCGGCGGGTTATCCGACCCCGACCCCCATCCAAGAGCAAGCGATACCCCACGTTCTCGCCCGGCGCGACGTGCTCGGCATTGCACAGACCGGAACGGGCAAAACCGCGGCCTTCACGCTGCCGATGCTCACGATGCTGGAAACGGGGCGCGCGCGGGCACGCATGCCGCGCACGCTGATCCTGGAGCCGACGCGCGAACTCGCCGCGCAGGTGCAGGAAAGCTTCGAGAAATACGGCGCCAAGCACAAGCTCAATGTCGCCCTCCTGATCGGCGGCGTTTCGTTCGACGACCAGGACAACAAGTTGATGCGCGGCGTCGATGTCTTGATCGCAACGCCCGGCCGCCTGCTCGATCATTTCGAACGCGGCCGCCTGCTGATGTCCGGCGTCGAATTGCTGGTCATCGACGAAGCCGACCGCATGCTCGATATGGGCTTCATTCCCGACATCGAGCGCATCTGCAAGCTCGTTCCCTTCACGCGCCAGACGTTGTTCTTCACCGCGACCATGCCGCCGGAAATCAGACGCATCACCGAGCAATTCCTGCACAACCCGGTGAAAGTTGAAGTCTCGCGCCCGGCCACGGCGGCAATCACGATCACGCAGAAACTGGTCAAGAGCGGCCGCGAGCCGCATGACAAACGCGATCTCCTGCGCCGCCTGATCCGCTCGCAAGATCCGTTCAAGAACGCCATCATCTTCTGCAACCGCAAGACCGAAGTCGCCACGCTGCACCGCTCGCTGGTGAAGCACGGCTTCAACGCGGTGTGCCTGCATGGCGACATGGAACAGCCGGCCCGCATGGCCGCGCTCGACAAGTTCCGCAAGGGCGAAGCCGATCTCCTGATCGCCTCCGATGTCGCCGCGCGCGGTCTCGATATTCCGGACGTCAGCCACATTTTCAATTTCGACGTTCCGCATCATCCCGACGATTATGTGCATCGCATCGGCCGCACCGGCCGCGCCGGAAAATCCGGCATCGCAATCACGATCGCCTCACCGGCCGATCAGAAATCGGTCGCCGCGATCGAGAAACTGACCGGGCAGACGATCGAAGTCTCGAATGACGTCGGGCTCAAGGCTTCCGAGCCGCAGCCGGAGGCTCGCCGCGACAGTGAGCGCGAATCCGGAAAGTCGCGCGGGCGCAACCGCCAAGGTCGGGATCATGGCCGGGGTCACGGCAAAGGCCAGAAGCACGGCAAGGAGCGCCCGGCCCATCGCGGCGCCGAGCAGGACACGCGCCCCGCCCCCGTCGCCCGCATCGACGAGGCCCGCAAACGGCATTCATCCGACCGGCCGGCCGAAACATCAGAGGATGCCAGCCATCTGCCGGCCTTCCTGCTGCGGCCGATTCGCGTGAAAGTCTGACGCCCTCTCAATTACCGGACGATCTGAGCCGCCTAAAAGTCGCTTTGTGACAGCGGCTTAGGCCTTATCTCGAGTCCGTTATTTACTCCCTGTTCACCTCTGTGGAATACCGTTGCTGGTGTGCAGCATGACCGCCGCGGAAGTGGCCCGGCGGTTCTTTTTCCATGTTTGTTTTCAGCGGGCTTGGGGATCAAGGATGACCGCCGACAGCGATGATCACGAACGCACCATGGCGTTCGCCGAGATCGCTCTCGGCCAGATCAAGGCGCTGCGCCAGCCCGCGACGCCGCGCGTCTACGAAGTCTGGTATTCCTACGCCACCGGCTACAATCCGTCCCTCAACCAGACCATCAACGAAACGCTGACGCGCAACGGCACGCTCAGCGAAACCGACATCGACCAGATCTACGAGACCTATCTGTCCCCGACCCGCCTTGGCGAACGCATCGACAAGGTCAGCAATCGCGTGATGGACGAGATCGAGCAGGTAATGTCGATGGTCGACGCCGCCGTCGGTTCCGCCTCGAGCTACAGCGAAAGCCTCGCCGGCGTCAGCCTGCAGCTCGGTAATACCGGCGATCGCGACGGCCTGCGCAAGATCGTGGAAAGCCTCGTTTGTACCGCGAAGGAAATGGAGAGCGTCAACAACAAGCTCGAAGCGCGGCTGAACGCCTCCAAGCAGGAAATCAACCAGCTGCAGGAAAACCTCGAAGTCGTCCGCACCGAGAGCCTGACCGATCCGCTGACCTCGCTCGCCAACCGCAAATTCTTCGACCAGGCGCTCTCGAAGGCGATCGCCGACGCCTTCGCCAAGCAAGAGCAGCTGTCGCTGATGATGACCGACATCGACCATTTCAAGACCTTCAATGACACCTTCGGCCACCTGACCGGCGACCAGGTGTTGCGCCTTGTGGCGCTGTCGGTGAAGCAGAACGTCAAGGGCCAGGACCTCGCTGCGCGCTATGGCGGCGAGGAATTCGCCGTGATCCTGCCCAATACGGTACTGCGCGCCGGCGTCACCGTCGCCGACCATATTCGCCGCGCGGTGATGACCAAGGAATTGATGAAGCGCTCGACCGGCGAGCATCTCGGCCGTGTCACCATCTCCATCGGCGTCGCAAGCCTGCGGCCGGAAGACAGCGCGGCCTCGCTGCTCGGGCGCGCCGACCAATGCCTCTATGCCGCCAAGCGCAACGGCCGCAATCAGGTCGTGTGCGAGGCCGATCCGCAGGTTTCGGAATCCGGGCCGCAATCGCAGGTCGCTTAATCAGCAGGTTTTGCTTGAACCTGATCCTGTCCTAAAACCGGTTCCCACCCCGGATCAGGTCCGGGGCAGGCTTTTTGGGGATCATGCTCTAAAAGCTCCACGTCGCGAACAGATACGCGATGGCGCCCTTCCCGCTGACGCCCTTGAGCAAGCCAAGCGGGCCGCCGGGATCGATCTCGCTCTCCACGTAGCCCAATTCCGCGCCGATCTTGAGGTCCTCGACCGGCTTCCAGATCAGGTTGCCGGCGTAGCGCCGCGTGCGGATGGTCGGATGGAAAAGCCGTGTCGAAATGTCGAGCGCGAGATAGCTCGCCATTACATTCGTCTCCCAATGCTCCGACCAGACATGATGGTAGGAGCCGACAATGCTCCAGCCCTCGGTCGTGACCGGCACCGCGATCGTGCTGGCGAGGCTCGAAAGGTCGGCCGCCGTGCCGAGATACGGCGACGCATTCACCGCATAGGTCGCCTGCATGCTGAATTCGCTGCCGTCCTTGCCCCATTTGACGGGCGCGGTGAGCCCGGCCGTCGCCACCCAGCCGATTTCCTTGAACTCGGTCGGGCGACCAAGAAACGTCAGGAGCGGATGATTGCCGCTGATGCGGGCCTCGTGAACGAGGCCGGCGAACTGGAAAGTCACATCGTCGGCGTCGTAATAGAGCCGCGCGCTGCCAACCGGGTCGTCGGGATAAACGGTGATGAATTTATTGCCGGAGATCTGCGTGGTCGGCAGGCCGGTCTCGTAGGCGATCGTGAAGGTCCATTTGTCGTTGAGTTTGAATTCATAGCCGGCAAGGCCGACGGTGCGTTGCGGCGCGGTGGCGGTGAACTGGAAATCGCCATCCCAGAAGTTCACCTGGCTGTCGGTGTATCCGCCCTTGATACCGGCGAAGCTCACGGTCGCATCCGAGAGCGTCGTGAGGCCGTTATTCCCGTCGGTCGACGTCTTGTTGTACTCGACGTTGAACGTTGTTTTCAGTTCGCCCAGTGCCGTCTGCCGCGTGGTGTCGATCTCGATGTTCGGATTGAAGGTCGAAAGCTCCGACGCATTGGTCGCGGTGCCTTGCTGCGATGAGATCAGCGGAATGCGCGATGCGCTCGCCTTCTGTTTCTGGTAGATGGCGGTCAATTCGCCGGAGATTTCGACGCAGGCCTCTTCCCAGGCAAAGCGCTTCCAGCCGGAAACCGGCTTGGCATCGTCGTCATCGTCGTCCATCACGACGCTGCATGCGTTCGACGATGTCCCGGGTCTTGGCAGGGATTGTGCCAGCGCGTCGTCTGGCGCAAGCGCCGCCAGCAATGCCCCGGCGCAACACAGACGAACAATCCCGATACCCGGCACGATGCTTCCCCCGGCCCGCATTGGGCCGCCGGGTCAGCGTCTCGTCAAGCGCCGCCCCTTGGCCGCGGGCTTGCGCTTTGGTGCCTTCTTTCCAGGGATGGGCGTCTTTTTGCGGGCTGCCGCTTCGAATGCACGCGCCGCCCATTGCGCCAATTCCTCGGAATCGTCGTAGAGCCGTTCGGGCATCCGCCGGTAGGACATCACCGCCCGTTGGCCGCTCGCAGCCTGATAGCGGAACGGCGGAAGCTTTTCGCGGACGAAATCCGCTTCATTTGTCTCGTCGACCTTCAGATAGATCACATCGTCGACGACGATCGCAAAAATCAAACCGTCGGCATAAATGCCGGCGCCGCTGAACATGCGGCGGACGCTGACCGGTCGGAACGCTGAAAAGAGGTCGCGGAGATAATCGGCGTCCACGACGGCCGCAGGTTAATGAGCCTCGGCCGCCTCGCCCTGCACAGGCGTCAGCTGAACCGATTCACCGCAGCCGCAGGCCGACGTCTGGTTCGGATTGTTGAACACGAACTGGGCGGAGAGCTTGTCGGTCCTGTAATCCATCTCGGTACCGAGCAAGAACAACACCGCCTTCGGATCGATCAGGATTTTCACGCCCTTGTCCTCGACGATCTCGTCGGTCGGATTGGCGCTCTCGGCGTATTCCATGGTGTAAGCCATGCCGGCGCAGCCGCCGTTCTTTACGCCGACGCGCAGGCCGGCGATCGGACGGCCGGACTTCGCCATGAGATCCTTGATCCGCGTCGCGGCGGCATCGGTCAGCTTCATCACCTGCGGGCGGGGACGGGCCGTAGCCATCATGCTCTCCAATGCCCGTTTCGAACTGTAACAGTTTGAACCGGCAAGATTAATTCCAAGTCAAAGACAACCCAAATGTGGGGTGTTCGCGCGCCAAACGCAAGTCACCACATGTTGAGCACGAGACGGGCTTCGTCGGACATGCGGCTCGGATCCCAGGGCGGATCCCACACCACCTGCACTTTCACCGGCCCGACGCCGGCGACGCTTGCGACCGCATTCTCCACCATGATCGGCAATTCGGCGGCCGAGGGACAATTTGGTGTGGTCAAAGTCATATCCACATCGACCGCGCGGTCATCCTTGATGTCGACCTTGTAGATCAACCCGAGCTCGTAGATGTCGGCCGGGATTTCCGGGTCGTAAACGGTCTTGAGCGCGGCGACGATATCATCCGTCAGCCGCGTGATCTCGTCCTGCGGCAATGCCGACGCCTTGTCCGCGGTGGGTTGCAGCGGCGCGGCCGCCGCGACGTCTTTGGTGTCGTCCGTCATGCGAAGAAATCCTGTGCCTTGAGCAGGGCCTGGGCAAGGCTATCCACCTCGTCCTTCGTATTATAGAGCCCAAACGACGCACGGCAGGTGGCGGTCACGCCGAAACGGGCCAGCAACGGCATGGTGCAATGGGTCCCGGCCCGCACCGCCACGCCCGCGCGGTCGATGATGGTCGCGACGTCATGCGGGTGCGCGCCCTTCATTTCGAAGGAGACGATCGCGCCCTTCTCTTTCGCGGTGCCGAAAATCCGCAGCGAATTGATCGCGCGCAACCGCTCATGGGCGTACTTGACCAGCGCATCCTCGTGCGCACGGATGCAGCTCTTGCCGATGGAATTGACGTAATCGATCGCGGCGCCAAGTCCGATCGCCTGCACGATCGGGGGCGTGCCGGCCTCGAATTTGTGCGGCGGGTCGCCATAGGTGACGCGGTCCTCGAACACATCGCGGATCATCTCACCACCGCCGTTGAACGGCGGCATCACCACAAGATGCTCGTATTTGCCCCAGAGCGCGCCAATGCCGGACGGGCCATAAAGCTTGTGGCCGGTGAAGACATAAAAGTCGCAGCCGATATCCTGCACGTCCACGTCGAGATGCACCGCCGCCTGGCTGCCGTCGACCAGCACCGGAATGCCGCGCGCCTTGGCGAGCTTCACCACCTCTTTCACCGGCACGATGGTGCCGAGCGCATTCGACATTGCCGTGATGGCAACGAGCTTGGTGCGCGGCGTCAAAAGCTTCTCGAATTCGTCGAGCAGGAAATTGCCCTCGTCATCGATCGGTGCCCATTTGATGACGGCACCCTGCCGCTCGCGCAGGAAATTCCACGGCACGATGTTGGAATGGTGCTCCATGATCGAGAGCACGATTTCGTCGCCTTCCTTGATGCGCTCGCGCCCAAACGTATAGGCGACGAGATTGATCGCCTCGGTCGCGTTGCGGGTGAAGATCACCTCTTCCTTGCGCGGGGCATTCAGGAAGGCGGCCACCTTCTCGCGCGCGCCCTCGTAAGCCTCGGTCGCGGCATTGGCGAGATAATGCAGGCCACGGTGCACATTGGCGTATTCGTGGGTATAGGCATATTGCAGGCGATCGAGAACGACCTTCGGCTTTTGCGCCGAAGCGGCGTTGTCGAGGTAGACGAGCGGCTTGCCATAGACCTGCAGCGCCAGCGCCGGAAAATCGGCGCGGATGCGGTTGACGTCGTAGGCGTCTATGGTCACCGGCTTGTTCATTATCCTCGCGCCGCGAGCCAGCGCTCCACTTCCACCATCAGCGCTTCACGCACGGCCTCATTCGCGATCACCTCGACCGCGTCCCCGATAAAGGCCTGGATCAGCAGCGCCTCGGCTTCCTTCGGCGGAATGCCGCGGGCTCTCAGATAGAACAGAAGATCGTCGTCGAGCGCGCCCGCGGTGGCGCCGTGTCCGCACACCACATCGTCGGCGAAGATTTCGAGCTCGGGCTTGGCGTCGGCTTCCGCCGCTTCGGACAAAAGGAGCGCATGCGTCGCCATCTTGCCGTCGGTCTTCTGCGCATCCGGGCGCACGATGATCTTGCCCTGGAACACCGAACGCGCGTCGTTGTCGACCACCGACTTGAAGGTCTCGCGGCTCGTGCAATGCGGCACGGCGTGATCGATCACCAGGGTGTTGTCGGCATGCTGCTTGTTCTTGAGGAGCGACGCGCCGCTGATATTGGCGTTGGTGTCCTGGCCGGAAAGGCGCAGGAATATCTGGTTGCGCACCACGGCGCCGCCGCTTGCGAAGGAGAAGTCGCTGATCCGCGCCTTGCCGCCGATGTCGGCGATCAGCGTGCCGACATGGAGCGCCTTGTCGCCCTCATGCGCGATCTTGATGTGATCGAACTGCGCGCCATCGCCGACCGACAATTCGAGCGCGTGGTTGACCTGGTATTCGACACCGGCCGGCCCCTCGAAGCTTTCGATCAGGGTCGCTTTCGCATCCTTGCCGATCACGACCAGCGAACGGGTGAACATCGATACCGGCTTGTCGCCAGCGACGAAAATCAGATGCAGCGGCTTTTCGATCGCCGCGCCGTCCGCGATCTTGATCACCGCGCCATCGCCCATAAAAGCGGTGTTGAGCGTTACCGCCGGATCGTCCTTCGCCGGCGTCCCGCGGCCGAGATATGTCATGGTCGCCGGATCGGCTTTCGCGAGCGCATCGGCGAGCGAGCCGATGGTCAGGCCCTTTTCCAGCGCCGAGAGGTCAGACAGTTCAGGCGCGAACACGCCATCGACAAACACGATGCGCCGCGCGCCGACAGCCGCCAGCCATTGGCCGGCATCCTTCGCGCGCGCCTTCGCCTGCGCATCCGGCGGCGCGGCGAGCGGCTTTGAGTCGCGCATCACCGCGCGCAGATCGGTGTATTTCCATTCCTCGATGCGCCGGTGCGGCAGGCCTTGCTGCTCGAACACCTTGAACGCGGCCTCGCGAAGCGTCGCGACATCACCCGCGCCCGGCAATTTGGCTTTGCTGGCGACGAACGTATCGAGCAGCGCCTGCTCGGCCGCCGTCCTGATCTGGCGAATTTCGGCGTTCATTCCGCGGCCTCGGCATATTGCGCGTAGCCCTCGGCCTCGAGCTCGAGCGCAAGCTCCTTGCCGCCGGTCTTCACGATGCGGCCGCGCGACATCACATGCACGACGTCCGGCACGATGTGGTCGAGCAGGCGCTGATAGTGCGTGATCACAAGGAACGCGCGATCGGGCGAGCGCATGCGGTTGACGCCGCTCGCCGCGACTTTCAGCGCATCGATATCGAGGCCGGAATCGGTCTCGTCGAGTACGGCCAGACGCGGCTCGAACATGGTCATCTGCAGGATTTCGGCGCGCTTTTTCTCGCCGCCGGAAAAGCCGACATTGACCGAACGCTTGAGCATGTCGGGATCGATGTCGAGTTCGGCGGCAGCCTCGCGCACTTTCTTCAGGAATTCCGGCGTTGAATATTCGCCCTCGCCGCGCTTCTTGCGCTGCGCGTTCACCGCCGTCCGCAGGAACGTCATCGTGGCGACGCCGGGGATTTCGATCGGATACTGGAACGCCAGGAACAGACCCTTGGCGGCACGCTCGTCCGGCTCCATCTCCAGGATGTTCTCGCCGTCGAACAGGATTTCGCCTTCCGTCACTTCGTAGTCGGCCTTGCCCGCGAGCACATAGGCGAGCGTCGACTTGCCTGAGCCGTTCGGGCCCATGATGGCATGCACTGTCCCCTTCTCAATCGTCAGATCGAGACCGTTGAGGATTTTCTTGCCGTCGATCTCGACGTGCAGATTTTTGATTTGTAAAAGCGACATTGTCTTCTCGTGTAAGAGGATTAGCCGACCGAGCCTTCGAGGCTGATCGAGATGAGTTTCTGCGCCTCGACGGCGAATTCCATCGGCAGCTGCTGCAGCACGTCCTTGACGAAGCCGTTGACCACGAGCGCGGTCGCCTCTTCGGCGGAAAGCCCGCGCTGGCGGCAATAGAACAGCATGTCCTCGGAAATCTTCGAGGTCGTGGCTTCGTGCTCGAACACGGCGGAGGAATTCTTCGCCTCGAGATACGGCACGGTATGCGCGCCGCACTTATCGCCGACCAGCAGCGAGTCGCAATTGGTGAAATTGCGTGCGTTGGTCGCCTTGCGGTGCGCCGAGACAAGACCGCGATAGGTGTTGTTCGACTTGCCGGCCGCGATGCCCTTGGAGATGATGCGGCTGGTGGTGTTCTTGCCGAGATGCAGCATCTTGGTGCCGGAATCGACCTGCTGGCGTCCGTTCGAGATCGCGATCGAGTAGAACTCGCCGCGGGAATTGTCGCCGCGCAGGATGCAGCTCGGATATTTCCAGGTGATCGCCGAGCCGGTCTCGACCTG
>CAYJNT010000011.1:0-3426 GCA_964370945.1 uncultured Hyphomicrobiales bacterium
CGTGGCCATTTAATCGGGAAGGACTCGCTCATATGCCGGCACGATCCAACAACGTCGTCATGCCTGGCTTGTCCCGGCGATCTACTGCTTTCGTCGAAGCGGGCTTCGCATCCTGCGCGTCAGCGGCGCCGGCCGCGAAGGCGACAATGGCGGCGAACAGGCCCTTCATGATCGGGGACACGCCATTTTCTCCGACAAACCGCGCGATATCAGGCCCGGAACGCTGTCTGGAACCCGACATAACGGTCGCCCCGGCGCGGACTTCGTGCTAGTTCTGCGCCGGAGCGTGGGATTCACGAACAATAGCACGAACAGTGCGTCACCGATGCGCAGGCATCGGCCAGAAACGGATTGGCTATTTGACCCAAAAAGCTGAGCAAGCGGCAGGCATCGCAACGATGTCTGACGACAACACCCGCGCCGAAAGCGCACGCAACTGGTCGTTGATCCTCAATCGCTATCGCGAGCCGAGCGGCGGGCGCTCGACAACCGAGATCGCGGTCACGTTGCTGCCGCTGGTGGCGTTGTGGATCGCGATGTGGTTCGTGTTCGATCTCGGCTATTACTGGCTGGCGCTGCCGCTCGCCGTGCCGGCCGCCGGCTTCCTGGTGCGGCTCTTCATGATCCAGCACGATTGCGGGCACGGCGCCTTCTTCCGCCATCGTCTCGTCAATGACTGGGTCGGCCGCGCGCTCGGCGTGCTCACGCTGACGCCGTATGATTTCTGGCGCCGCACGCATGCGGTGCATCACGCGACCTCCGGCAATCTCGACCAGCGCGGCATGGGCGATATCGACACGCTCACCGTGCGCGAATATCTCGCGCTCTCGCGTTTCGGCCGGCTGAGATACCGGCTCTATCGCCACCCGGCGATCATGTTCGGCGTCGGGCCGGCTTATCTCTTCGTGATCCAGCATCGCTTGCCGGTCGGCCTGATGCGCGGCGGCTGGGTGCCGTGGCTCTCCACCATGGCGACCAATGCCGCGATCGCGCTGATCGTCGCGACGCTGATCTTCTTCATCGGCGTGAAAGCGTTCGTCCTGGTGCATCTGCCGATCCTGCTGCTCGCGGCATCGGCCGGCGTCTGGCTGTTCTATGTGCAGCACCAGTTCGAGGAGACCTCCTGGAGCGAGAACCGCAACTGGACTTTCCACGAGGCCGCCCTGCACGGCTCCTCGCATTACGACCTGCCGCCGGTGCTGCGCTGGTTCACCGCCAATATCGGTATCCATCATGTGCATCATCTGTGCAGCCGGATCCCCTATTATCGGCTGCCGCGGGCGTTGCGCGATCATCCGGAGCTCGGCGATATCGGCCGCCTCACCTTGCTGCAGAGCCTGTGGTGCGTGCGCCTCGTGCTGTGGGACGAGGACCGCAAGAAGCTGGTGTCGTTCCGGGAATTGCGCATGAGCATGGCGCGGGCTTAGGCCCGCGCGAAAGCGCGCCGCAACCGGAGCAGAATGATACGGTCACGTTACGGATCACGCAGAAACCGGGCCGCACTCTGAGCGCGCGGGTGATTGCGCCGGCCCGTGCCCGCGCTGATCCGGGGCCGGGCGATCGGGTCGAAAAAAGCGCTTCGCTTTCCAGCGACATAACGCGGCGCCGCGGCTTTGCCACGATTTGGCTTCACTCTCTTCATCTTCCCCTTCGAACCAATGTGTCAAAGTGACCGGGCTCGACCGGCCATTTCCATGACCATCGCTTTATGAGCTTTTTCGGAATGAGCCTGCGCCGTCGCCTTTCAATTCTTGTCGCTTTCGCGCTGCTGCCGCCGCTCCTGTTGACGCTCTACAATACGGTGCGCTGGCAGCTCGTGCTTGAGCGCGAGGCGCGCGCAGAGGTGCTGGCGGTGGCGCGGCTCGTCTCGGCGGAGCTCGCGCAAGTGGTCGAAGGCGCCCGCCAGCTGATGGTCGCGATGAGCAAGCATCCGGCCGTGCCCGACCGCGAAGCCGAATGCGCGGCCTATTTCAAATCGGTGATCGCCGGCATTCCGCTCTACCGGCAGGCGGCGGTGATCGATCCGGATGCGGTGTTTCACTGCTCGACCATCCCGATTCCGGCGAGCCTCAACGTCCGCGACCGGATCTATTTCCAGGAGCCGCAGATCACCGGCCAGCTTGCGATCGGAACGCTGGTGCACGGCCCCGTCACCCGCGAGCCCTCGATCCATATTTCGATGCCGTTCACCGATGCGAGCGACCATCAGCGCGGGGTGATCGTCCTCATCCTCAACCCTGAACGTATGGCGCAAAATCTCGACGCCCGGCCGTGGCGTTCGCGCTATCGCATCACCGTGTTCGATCGCGAGGGCAATCCGGTCTTCAACTCGCCGCGCGACGACAGCGAAGACGTGCATGCGGCCGCGCGCGGCTTGTTTTCCAAAATCGTCACCATGCCCTCCGGCACCGTCGATGCGAAAGGGCCGCGGGACAATCTCGAAATCGTCGGCTTCGTGCCGGTGGACACCTCCCCCTCGAGCCTGTTCGTCACAGTCGCCATCGACCGCGAAGTGGCGCTCGCGGAAGCAAAATACGTCAACGCCCGCAGCCTCGCATTTGCCCTGATCACCATGCTGCTCGCGATCGGCAGCGCCTGGATCGCCACCTATTTCCTGATCAACCGGCCGATCCGCGCCATTGTCGATACCGCGCGGCGGCGGGAATCCGGCGATATCGCCGCCCCCTTCCCGGAGCTCACCTTCTCCACCGAGTTCGGGCGCTTGAGTTCCGCGCTCTCGCGCATGTCCGACAAGATTCACGATCTCGTAGACCAGAAAAGTTTCCTGCTTCGCGAGTTGCAGCATCGGGTGATGAACTCGCTCGCGCTGCTCTCCAGCGTTCTGGAAATGCAGAAGCGCTATGTGCGCAACCCGACCGCGCGCGAACATCTGTCGCGGGCGCGCGACCGCGTGGTCGCCATGGGCACGGTCTACCGCTACCTCTACCAAGCCAATGCGTCAGACCACATCGACTTCGCGAGCTTCCTGAAATTGATCTGCGAGGAAAGCCAGAACGCCTATGCCGGTGCGCACAAGCCGACGATCTCGGTCGGGGTGCAACCGCTGCAACTGTCGTCGTCGCACGCGATTTCGCTCGCCATGCTCACGCACGAGCTGATCACCAACGCGCTCAAGCACGCTTACCCGGAAGGCGAACCGGGTCCGATTCATGTGACGCTCGAGCGGGTGAAAGACGGGATCGAATTGCGCGTTTCAGACGAGGGCCGCGGCCTGCCGGAGGATTTCCAGATCGGGCAATCGGATTCGCTCGGCATGAAGGTGATCGCCTCGACCGCGACCCAGCTCGGCGGCAAGCTCGAGGTGAACCGGCTCGACAAGGGGACCGAATTTCTGATCAGGCTGCCGACGACGCTTGAAGACACGAAGAAGGCTTGAACGGTCTGGCGATCCTTGAATTCGAAGGG
>CAYJNT010000011.1:3526-5941 GCA_964370945.1 uncultured Hyphomicrobiales bacterium
CGCCCACCAGCATCGATGCTGCGACCGCGACGATCGTGATCAATTGCATTTTTACAACGTCCTTTTCGCGGTGCCTCATATTCGCGCGATGCGATCGAGCAAATCCGCAAGAACTTCGGGCGCCGTGATATGCGGATTATGACTGGCGTCGATCTCATACGCGCCCCAGCCTTCCGCTTTGGCGCGCTCGTAGAAGGGACGGAAACGATCGTCCGGCGCGCGGCGCGCGCAGTAGATGTAGTGGCGCGGCAAAGTCAGATCGCCGTTCTTGAATTGCAGCTTCTGCTCGAATGTTTTCGCAGGCTGCGGCAGACGGCGCGGCGCGGCCCATTCCTTGTCCGCATCGGGAGTATCCGGCGGCATCGGCCCGGGCGGGATGCTCCAGCCCTCGCCGACGCCGGCGCGGCGCTGGTCGCGCGTCGCTTGCGGCAGAATATCGAACGCACTCTCGCCGTCCCTCGGCGCGAAGGCATCGAGATAGACAAGCTTCGCCACGTGTTCGCGTGCGCGATCGGCGACGCCGGTTGCAACCATCCCCCCGTAGGAATGACCGATCAGGATCACGTCGCGCAAGTTCTCGAATTGCAGCACGGCGATGATATCCGCGATGTGGGTGTCGAGATCGATGGCGGGATGCGCGAGATGTCCGCGCTCGCCGAGACCGGTACAGGTCGGCGTCACCAGCCGGTGCCCTCGTACCGTCATGAGCGGATGCATTTTCTTCCACGCCCAGCCGGCCGACCAGGCGCCATGCGCAACGACAAACAAGGCCACGGAAAATCCCCCGAAAATTGAAGATACTATGCAAAAACGCGCGTCGCAGACAATTTGAAGCTAATTCGAGCCGCAATTCGAGCATTGTTCCAAAGAAGCGTTCACGCGCATTGGTGAGAATGCGAGACGGGCGACGCCACATCCGCCCATGCAAGGTCGGAAAATGCAACGCCCGAAAGCCAAGACCGTCACTTCATTTCAACGCGACCGCCGCCGCGGGCTGATCACCTGCGCGTGGTTGTCGGCCGTTCTGGCCGCAGCAATCATCGCCGGCGGCTCGGTCACCAAGGGCCGCCCCTCGTCGGGCGGCGAAATGGCGTACATGGATCCCGCGGGCTCGTTGCAAGCCGGCGCCATCCTGTTCGTGCCGGTCGAAGGGAATGTCTGCCGCAGGCGCTCGATCGACAACGAAACCTGGCGCGTCCGCGACGACGGCTATGTCGTCTGCGACGAGGCGGTGACCTGGAATTCCGGAGCGGCGAGCCAGAAATATTTTGTTGCCGTGCGCGTCGATGCCATCCGCGCCGGCTTCAAGGCCGCCAGCCAGGGCAAAAACCCGTAAAGCCAATTCCTGACGGCACTGAATCTGTCGCGCGATTGTGAAGGCGATCGCGTGGCGATCGCGCTATATATGCGGAAAACACGTCGACGATAAGGAACCGAATCCGGCTCACGCTATTTGGTCAAATCAATCTCAAGGAGGACTGCTCATGGCAACACTGCACGTGATCGCAGGCGCGAGCGAAACCCCGGTCCGTCCGGCCGTGCGGCGCATCGGGATTGCGGATCTGACTGACGCCCTCCGCCTCGGCTGGGATGATTTCAAGACCATCCCGAGCCACGCCGTTTTCCTTTGTGTGATCTATCCCCTGGTCGGCTTTTTTATCGGCGGGTTGATGCTTGGCTATAACCTGCTGCCGCTATTGTTTCCGGTCTCTGCCGGCTTTGCGTTGATTGGTCCGTTCGCGGCGCTTGGCATTTACGAGCTGAGCCGCCGGCGTGAAGCGGGGCTTGACGTGCGTTGGAAACACGCCTTCGACATACGCCATTCGCCCTCGTTCGGCGCCATCGCGGCCGTCGGTTTTCTGCTGATGGTGCTGTTCCTGGCCTGGCTCGCGGTCGCGCAATGGATCTATCAATCATTGTTCGGGGTGTTGCCGCCGGAATCGGTGCCGCAATTCCTGCGCGATGTTTTCACGACGACACAAGGCTGGAAGCTGATCCTCTACGGCAATGCCGCGGGTCTCATCTTCGCGATCGCGGCACTTGCCGTCAGCGTCGTATCGTTCCCGCTCCTGCTCGATCGCGACGTCGGCGCTGCGGTTGCGATCATGACGTCGGTGCGCGCGATCGCAGCCAATCCGGTGCCGATGGCCGCGTGGGGCCTGATCGTGGCGTTGCTGCTTTTCATCGGCTCGCTGCCTTTCTTCGCCGGCCTCGCGGTCGTGATGCCGATCCTCGGGCACGCGACCTGGCACCTCTATCGCAAGGTGATTGCGCCTTAGCGCATGATTCCGAAAAGGCGGGAACCGGCTTTTCGGAAGGGTCATGCCCCAACTAAGAAGCGGGGGGGGGGAGCCCCCCCCCCCCCCCTTTAAACAGGGAACGCCGATGGGGCGGCCGCCTGGTTGTGGGAATTAT
>CAYJNT010000011.1:5951-23082 GCA_964370945.1 uncultured Hyphomicrobiales bacterium
CCGGTTTGGTGTTGTGCCCCCCCCCCACAAACCCCCCGCGGCCCCCCCCCCCCCCCCCCCTGCCATTTCAACGAGGCATCGACTAGGTGCCGACGGCGTCGTTGACGCATTTCTTCATGTGCGCATCCTTGGCCGCGCCGGACAATTTCTTCGCGGCCGAGTCCTTTTCACATGTGGCCTTTGCATCGCTTTCACACTTGGTCATGAAGCTCGTCATCGCGGCGCCGGACAGCTTTTTGTTGCCGGCTTCAATCTTGCACGACGCCGCAAAGGCGCTGCTCGCGACGAGCGAAAAAGCCGCGGCGAGAATAATCGGTCTCATGGCGTTCTCCTGAAAGGCCGGTTGTTGGATTCTTCCGGCCCGCGCGGAACGTCAGCCGCCATCATGGCGGGTTCAAGACGGCCGCGCGAACGCAAATACCTTTCCCGGATCGGGAAAATATTTTTTTTTGCCGCTGCAATGCGAGACGCGCGGCGGATGTTAAGATTTGTTCAGATTGAAACTGGCATCTTAACCCTTCCTGAACACGGCCATGTTTTCCTTCGCATGAGGAATCCGGATATGGCCATGCAATACCGGAAAAGAGCCGCTCGACATCGCGAACGCAACCGTGCGCTCTGGGCCGGCGCCGTGCTCATTTTGATCTGCGCCGGCAGCCTTTACATGGCGACGAACGTCATCAAGCCGAGCGATCAATTGCGCGGCGCGAAACGCGCCGGTCAAAACGGTCTTGTTTCGAAGCAAGCGTCCGGATCGGGTGCCGGCGATCAGTCAGGCGATGATTATCTGACCACCGGTTCGATCCTGTTCGTGCCACATCAGGGAAATATCTGCCGCCAGCGGCTGATCGACAACAAAACCTGGCTGATGCGCGACAAGGGTTATGTGATCTGCGACGAAGCTGTGTCGTGGAATGCAAACACGCAGGGGCAACCTTACTCCCAGGTTTCAAGGTTCGATGCGATCCGCGGCGGGTTCTTCAAAAAATAGCACGCAACCCGACACGTCACGTTCCGACCTTGCCAGCGAAATCCTGCAAGTCCTTCGCTGCGATGTCGACCGGCACCGATGGCGCCTTCTCGCCGAGACCGATGCCGTGTTCGTTCGGCCTTGCGATGTGAGCGGTCCTCAGACCGCATTCCGCGGCCGCGGAGAGATCGCTCGAATGCGCGGCAACCATCATGCATTCAGCGGGCGCAAGATCGAACGCCTCGCAGGCAGCGAGATAGACGCGCGGCTTCGGCTTGAAATCGCCCGCGATCTCCGCACCGAGGATGGCATCCCAGGGAAAGCCGTTGCGGCGCGCGAGATCGGTCATCAGCGAGATATTGCCGTTCGACACCGGCGCAATCACAAATTTTGAGCGCAGGCGCACCAGTCCGGGCGCGGAATCCGGCCATGCGTCAAGCCGGTGCCACGCGAGATTGAGGTCGGCCAGCACATCATCCGGCAGGCCGGCAATTTTTAAACGCGGAAGGATACGCTCGAGGTTCTGACGATGCAGAACATCGAGCTTGCAAAACGGCATCCGGCCCGAGCGGATAGCTTCCATGGCCGGCTGATATTCTGCGCGCCAGGCATCTGCGAAAGTATTCCAATCGCAGGAATGGCCGAGTTGCCCGAGCAACTGTTTCGCCTCGCGCGCGATGCTGGTGCGCCAGTCGACCAAAGTGCCGAAGACATCAAAAAACAATGCCCTCACGGGCGGCTTCGGCGGCATGAGCGGGTTCCAGACCTATACTTCCCGCCACCACGCTAACCGCTGAAAACATTCGACGCAAAGCGTGATCGGGAAATGACCCACGCATGTTATGATTCTTGCATGGTCTGATTCTAGCCAGCAGCACGCGTTGGAATGACCGCTGGCACCGCGTCAGGGAGCCGTTTCGAAACGACGACAAGGAGAGCGTACCGCTATTGATCGCAACGCCGGGACAAGGAAAGGAGCCCGCTGATGTCGCGAACTTTTGCTCGGTCACTGCTCGCACTGTTGCCCGCGTATTTCGTCGCCTCTGTCGCACTCGCCCATGATGAAGCCAGCTGGATCATGAACGGCGGCAAGAGAAACGCCGCCGGCGAATGGTGCTGCGGCGAAGGCGATTGCTTCTCGATCGATGCAAAGAGCGTCGGCGTGACGGCGCTCGGCTATTCGCTCTTTGGAGTTGAGACCGTTCCATTCTCGGAAGCGCAGCCGTCACCCGACGGACTTTATTGGCGCTGCAAGCGTCCGGATGGCACGCGGCGCTGCTTCTTCGCACCGCCCCAGAGCTATTAGAGGTTTGAGCGCCGCTTAGCGGCGCTTGCGCTTCTTGGGCGTAGTCGGATCGGTCGGTTGCGCGGGCGCCAGCATGTATTGGTCATTGACCGCAATCGCGCGGGCGGAGCCAGGAATGCCCGCCGGACGGGTGAACTCGGGGCGCGTCAGCGACGGGCTTACGGTCACGGTCGTCGGCGTATTCGGGCCTTGCGCCGACGCGGCCGACAAGCCGGCCGCGGAAAACGCCGCCGCAGCGAATAGCCGGGTTGCACGCACAAGTGTTGCCATCAGTCTTTCTCCCGCTAAAAACAACGCCGTGATCGGGTCTGCCTGTATATCTTAGTTTCCGATCTCACCCCTCAGGTTCAACAATCGTTTATTCGATCGCCGCACTATTTGGGCGCCGGCGCATCGTTTCGCCATTGTAGCTGAGAAATTTTGAGTGGTAGAATGCTGGCAAAACAAAAAATTGCGGGAAAAGTCACCCGAGGCTCCGATGCTGGTTCTCTTTGAAGGGGAATCAGGGACCAGCGAGACGCTTCGATTCATCGAAGAAAAGGGCCGCGCCGGTCTCTGGAGTTGGGACATCAAGGCCAAGACGATGGATTGGTCGCCGGGCTACTATGCTCTGCTTGGCTTGCAGCCCGGCCAGGTCGAACCGTCCTACGCAGAAATTTATGCGCGCACGCATCCGGAGGATCGACGCCCTCCAGGTCAAATCGAATATGTCCTTGACCAGGCGCTTCCGATCGACCGCACCTTTCGCATCATTCGGCCCGATGGCCGGGTGCGATGGATTCTGAGCCGCGGCGAGATCCTGGTCGACGCCCAAGGCTCTCCGGTGCGCGCCGTCGGCATCGCCTTCGACGTCACCCATCATCACGAGCAACTCAAGAGCCTCGAGATCACCGACGCGCGCTTTCAGGCGCTGGTGAAGGCGCTGCGCGCCGCGATCTGGATGGCAAAGCCGGATGGGCATGTGACGGCATCACTGAATTGGACCGAGCTGACCGATGAGGATCCGGCTAACTTCCTGGGCACCGCATGGATTGATTCCCTGCACCCCGAAGATCGCGACCGCACGCTCAAAGCCTGGGCGGGCGCGCTTGCGGACAAGAAACCCTACGAGATCGAGCATCGCGCGCGCGTGCGCGACGGCAGCTATCACTGGTACAAATCTCGCGCCGTGCCCGTCTTCAATGACGATGGCTCGATTCGCGAATGGCTCGGAATTTCGTACGACATCACCGAAAGCAAGACCTGGCCGCGCAAGCCCGCGTCCGGCCCGCTGACCGGCGCTCAGATCCGCGCCGCGCGCGGCATTCTTAATTGGTCGGTGCGCGATCTCGCTGAGAAAGCGAAAATCTCCGGCTCCACCATCCGGCGTCTTGAGGAATCGGATGGACCGGCCTCGCCGACCGAGGACGCGATTGAGCCGATCCGTCACACGCTCGAAAAAGCCGGCATTGAGTTTCTGTTTCCACCATCGGGCAAACCCGGATTACGGCCGGTTTGACTGTCAAAATACCGGCCTGAACGGTTCCGTCGAGCCATCCGGCAAGACGAATTGCTGCCGCGCAAATTTTGCGGAACCGCGTATGACGCGGTGAAATTTCTCTTAATCGCCCGGTAAAGCCTGCGTGACAGGTTGCATGCGGGCGTCAGAATGAAATCTCCGGCACGGTGAGATATGGGTAAGGCGTTAGCGCAAGCGGACTCGATTTCTCCCGGCCAATCGCGGGACAACGGATCGTCCGCGCAGACGATCAAGCTCCTTGAAAATCTGATCGACCGCGTACGCGATTGCGAACGTGTCTTTGATCTCACCTGCATCGCGCGCAACGGCCCCGACACCGAGGACATCGTCTTCATCGACGATCTGTCAGACGTGCTGACGATTAATAAATCGATCAACGAGCAGAGCGCGGACTCAGCAAGCATGGCGCTCGCCGCACGCTACAGCGCGATGCTGAAGGCGGCGCTGCATGTCTTGCTGCAGATCCGGCAATTGCACAGCGATGTCGGCTCGTATCGGCTTGAGCGGCTGCCAAGAGACGTCTGATTAACTTTTCAGCTGTAAGCGAAGCGGACTTATTTGTGTGCAAGGCAACGCAAACATCACGCTTCGTCCGCAATTCGAATGGAAGCTATGCGCGTTTGAGCATGATGGTCTTGCTTTAGCCTCGAACCTTTCGCACTCACGCGCGACTAAACACCGACTCGGCCGTCCGGCCGATTTTTTGTCACTGAAGGAAGACTGTTATGTGGACCGCATCGCTTGTTGCCGCGCTTCGGACCTGGACGCGCTATCGCGCCACCGTTCGCCAATTGTCGCGGCTCGATAATCGCACGTTGCGGGATATCGGTTTGAATCGTTCCGAGATTGCGCGCGTGGCCTGGCAAAGCGTCAAAGCCTAAGATTTAATTCGCCGCGCATTCGTTTGGTGAAATGGCCGGGCCCTGCCCGGCCATTCATATTTCGTGGCCGGCGGGTTGTTTAGAAAACGAGCACACTTCAAAACGGTCTGAAAAAGCGGCTCTCGGGCCCTCAAACACCCTAGCAAGCGTGGGGCGCCTCGCCGCAGCCCGGAAGTAGTCGAACAGGGGTAGCTGAGGGTCGGATTGCCGGCGGATTCCTATCCGACGCCGCAGTTCATCGAATTCCTACGCTGGAAGCCAGATGCACGGCATATTTGCAGGGCAAGAAGCTCTGTTTATAGGCTGATTTTCGATTCGGCCCATTTTGGTCACAAATATTGAGGATTCGTGACTGGTATTATGCATTTTTTGCACAGCTGCATCGCAACATAAACTCTTTTGCAGCGCACCATTAGAGCCTATCTTTTTCTTAGAGTCGTTTGGGGCTTTCCCAAGCAAGATCAAGAGGATGACTACCATGGTACTCTCGCACATTGTCCGGTTCCTGCGCCAGTGGCGCGCTTATGACACGAGCCTCCGGGAACTCTCCCGCCTAGGCGACCGTGAACTCGCCGACATCGGCATCAGCCGTTCGGATATCGCCCGCATCGCGTGGGAGAACGCCGAAAAGGCCGCCTGATTCCTCCCGCAGGGTCTCAGAGCTTTGAGAACGCCCGCCCTTGGCGGGCGTTTTCATTCGTGCCGCAGGCCGTTTGTGCGCGGGCCTTGAGTATCCTAGCTAGAGCCTATGGCAGCCGCTCCAAAGCCCATTCACGTCATCGGCGGCGGTCTCGCAGGCTCCGAAGCGACCTGGCAGATCGCAAGCCGCGGCGTGCCCGCGGTCCTGCACGAGATGCGCCCCGTGCGGATGACGGCGGCGCACAAGACCGATGGCCTCGCCGAACTCGTCTGTTCGAACTCGTTCCGCTCGGATGCGGCCGAGACCAATGCCGTCGGCCTCCTCCACGAAGAGATGCGCCGGCTTGGCTCGCTGGTGATGCGGGCGGCCGACGCCAACCAGGTGCCGGCGGGCGGTGCGCTTGCGGTCGATCGTGTGGAATTTTCCGCGACCATCACGGCCGCGCTCGAACACCATCCGCTCGTGACCATCGAGCGAGGCGAGATCGCCGGCCTGCCGCCGGATGACTGGGACAATGTCATTATCGCAACCGGACCGCTTACGTCGCCGGCGCTCGCCGATGCGATCCGCGGCCTCAGCGGCGAAGATTCACTCGCCTTTTTCGACGCCATCGCCCCGATCGTGCATCGCGAGAGTGTCGACATGTCGATGGCCTGGTTTCAGTCGCGTTACGACAAGGTCGGTCCCGGCGGATCGGGCAATGACTACATCAATTGCCCGCTCGACCGCGCGCAATATGACGCCTTTGTCGATGCGCTGCTCGCGGCGGAAAAAACATCATTCCATGAATGGGAGAAAACGACGCCGTATTTCGACGGCTGCCTGCCGATCGAGATTATGGCCGAGCGCGGACGTGAGACGCTGCGGCATGGGCCGCTCAAACCCTTCGGTCTGACCAACGAGCACAAGCCGACGGAGAAAGCTTACGCCGTCGTTCAATTGCGTCAGGACAACCGGCTCGGCACGCTGTTCAACATGGTCGGATTCCAGACCAAGCTCAAACACGGCGAGCAGGTGCGCATTTTCCGAACCATCCCCGGCCTCGAGAACGCTGAATTCGTCCGCCTCGGCGGATTGCATCGCAATACATTCCTGAATTCGCCGAAGCTGCTCGATGGCACGCTGCGCCTGCGCGCGACGCCGCGCCTGCGCTTTGCGGGCCAGATCACGGGCTGCGAAGGCTATGTGGAGTCGGCGGCGATCGGTCTCCTGACCGGCCGCTTTGCGGCGGCCGAGCGATCGGGCGAACCGATCTCATTGCCACCGGCAACCACCGCACATGGCGCGCTGCTCAACCACATCACCGGCGGGCACGTGCCCGCGATCGACCAGGGGCCGTCGTCGTTCCAGCCGATGAACGTCAATTTCGGATTGTTTCCTCCGCTCACGACCACGCCCTCGAAAGATGCGTCGGGCAAGCGCCTGCGGGGTACCGAGAAGACGATGGTCAAGAAGCGGGCCATCGCCACACGCGCCCTCGACGACCTCACCCAATGGCTCGCCCATCCGGCGCGCGAGGCGGCGGAGTGAGCATGCCATTGCGTCATTCCCTGTGCTAGAAGCCGCCGCGATGGAGCCGCAAGACACATTCCCCGCTGAAATCGCCGGGCGCTTCCGGACGACCGTCGTGCTCAAGCGCGACGTGTTCTCGACCGTCGAGCGCGGATTTTTCAGCGATGGCGGCAACGAGATTGAAAGCGTATTGCGGCGGATCGATCTCGTGCCGTGGTGGACATTTGGGATCGCGCGGCATTTCCTGCATCGTGAGGCGCGTGCTTTGGCGATTGCCGGAACACTCGATATCGCACCGGCATTGATACTCGAGGGGCGCCGCACGCTGGTGCGAAGCTGGATCGAAGCGCTGCCGCTGCATATCGCAAGACCCACCGGCGATCTCGCTTATTTCCGCTCCGCCAAAAAGGCGTTGCGCGCTTTGCACCGGCACAACGTGACGCATAACGATCTCGCCAAGGAGCAGAACTGGCTGCGCACACCCGACGGCCGCTGCATGCTGACCGATTTCCAGCTCGCAACCCGTTTCTCTCGCCGTCATGGCCTGTTCCGGCTCGCGGCCTACGAAGACCTGCGCCATCTCCTGAAGCACAAGCGCCGCTACGCGCCCGAGAGCCTGACCGCGAGCGAGAAACGCATTCTTGCAAAGAAGAGCCTGCCGACCCGCATCTGGATGGCGACCGGAAAGCGTGTGTATTACTGGATCACGCGCGGGATTTTCAATTTCACCGATCGCGAAGGCGGCGGCCCGCGACTTGTCAACGACGCACCGGTCCTCGCCTCGCGGCTGATCGAGCATCCGTCCGTGCGCGATGTTGCGATCGTCGCTTTTCCGGACCGGCGCACCGGGACCGGGCTTTACGCCTTTGTCGAGAGCGAAAGTCCGGATGAAAACGCCCTCACCGATCACCTGTCCGGCTTGTCCGCCAAGCCGCCGGAACGCCTGCAGATCGTGACGGCGCTCCCGCGCGCACGCGATGGCGCAATACGAACCGATATTCTCACCCTTGTGGCGATGAACCAGATCGATCTCATCGATCCGCTGATCGCCAACGAAGCGGAAAAAGAGCTCGTTGCTCGCATCGTGGCGGGGCGGCGGAATTTACGCGATCGCTTTGCGTTCTAAGTATCAAATCCACCTCGCCAGATTTCCTGACGCGCGCCACAAAATCCACTGCCGCCGCCATGCCTGCAGTGCAGTCCCTTTTTTTCCGATAGCACGCAATGTTGGCCGCACGAGCGCGAGAGGCAGAAACGCGGCATTGGCGTGAGCCTGGCGCGCCGGCAGCCCCGCGCGCACCTCACTGAGGTGGCGGCCGGCAAGATCGCTGTAATCCTGAAATTGCGGCCCGGGTGTCGCGACGTCCATGCTGGCGAAGACAATTCCGGCGTGGCGGCCGATACCGTCGAGGCCGGAATCGCCGCCGGACAGCACACGCGCGGCAAGGGCAAAGACGCCGCCATAGGTCGTCCCGGCCCATTGCTCGAACTCGGCGATCGTCTCCGCCGGCTTGCGATAGAGCGCGTCCCGCTGCGCTTCGATCAGGTCGAGAAAGATCTGTTCCGGCAATCGGTAGCGCGCGATCGTTTCAACGAGGGCGGCCGCGACCGGACTGCCGGCCGCCCGCTCGCGCGACGTGCCGGTGATGACGTCGCGCCACCATTGCAGCCGCACCTCGCCTGCGAGCGGTTCGCTGACGCGGCCCGCGATATGTGCGACCTCGATGTCGAAAGCATAGATCGAAAACAGAGCCGGCCGCATGTCCGCGGGCGCAAAAAGCGCGGCGAGGAAACGATCGCGGTCTTCGTCCCGCACCAGCCGCTCGCAATGGGAAAATTTCTCCGGCATCGCCGGACCTTAACCCCGCGGCCGGTTCAGTCCACCGCAATCAGCGCCGCGCCGACACGCCGGCCTTCGCCAAGGAGGATGTTGTAGGTATTGGCCGCGTGCGCGGTGCGCATCACTTCAAGATTGAGCTTCAATTCGGAAAAGCGCTGGCGCAGAACCGGGTCGATTGGCGCCGGTTCACGACCCGTCCCGAGAAAAAACAGGCTCATCGCAGCGGCCTCGGCGAAGACTTGCTCGAGACTGCTCTCTGAAATCTCGCCCGCCTCGTTCACCGGCCAGGCCCAGATGCCGCTCGGCAGGCACAGGAGCGAGCCGCGATGCGACATGCCGGCGAACCGAAAGCCGCCCTTGCCGTAGCTGTCGATCGGCGCCGGTCGCGGAAAATGAGGCGCCTCGGACGAAGCGGCCACGCCTCAGCGCCCGGCCGGCTTGCCCTGGAAGCGCGAGGGAATGTCGCCTTTTTCCTGCGCTTCCCGGCGCGTCAGGCCGACGCCGAGATAGATCAGGATCGGCGCCGCGATGAAGATCGAAGTATAGGTGCCGACCAGCACGACGCCGAAAATCATGGTCGCCGTAAAGCTGTGGATGGCGTGCCCGCCGAAAAAGAACAGGGCGAGCAAGGCGAGCGTCACCGTAACGTGCGTGATGATGGAGCGCGACAGCGTCGAGTTGACCGAAATATTCAGAAGATCGGCCATCGGCATCTTCTTGTAGCGCTTGAGCATCTCGCGGATGCGGTCATAGATCACGACCGTGTCATTGAGCGAATAGCCGAGGATAGTCAGCAACGCCGCGATCGAGGTCAGATCGAAGTCGATCTGCGTCAGCGACATGAATCCGATCGTCAGCACAAGATCGTGCACGTTCGCGATCATCGCGCCGAGCGCGAATTGCCATTCGAACCGAAACCACAAATAAACAAGGATGCAGAGGATCGCCGTCATCAGGCCGACCGTGCCGTAGGCCAAAAGCTCAGTCGACACGCGCGGGCCGACCACCTCGACGCGGCGATAGTCGATATCGCCGCCGAGTGCGCCGCGCACCTTGGCAACCGCTTCCTGCTGCGCGCCTTCACCACCCGGCTGTTGCGGAATCCGGATCAGGACGTCGGTCGGCGCGCCGAATTGCTGCAATTGCACGTCGCCGAGACCGAGCGTGGACATCGTCGACCGCATGCGCGCGAGATCAGCCGGGCCGCTCTTGGATTGCACCTCGATCAGCGTGCCGCCGACGAAATCAACGCCGAAATTCAGGCCGTTGAAGAAGAACAACAGCATCGCGGCGATCGACAACACAGCAGAAATCGGAAAGCTGATGCGCCGGAAGCGCATGAAGTCGAACTTGGTATCGTCCGGAACGATGCGAAGCAGAGGAATATGCACGAAAAACTCGCCTTTCGGATCAGATCGGAACGGTCTGCGGGCGGAACCAGCGCACCCAGGCCGCGACCAGGAGCCCGGTCAGCGTGAACGCCGTGAACACGGTCGTGATGATGCCTATGCCGAGCGTGACCGCGAAACCGCGCACCGGACCGGTGCCGATATAGAAGAGAACCGCCGCGGCGATGAAGGTCGTGATGTTGGAATCGAGAATGGTCGCCAACGCCCGCTTGAAGCCCGCCTCGATGGCATTGAGCGGCGAGCGCCCGGCCCGCACTTCTTCGCGGATGCGCTCGTAGATCAGGACGTTGGAGTCCACCGCAATGCCGACCGTGAGCACGATGCCGGCAATGCCTGGCAGTGTCAGCGTGGCATTGAGCAGCGACAGAATGCCGAAAATCATCGCGACGTTGATCGCCACAGCGATATTCGCGAACAGGCCGAACAGCCCGTAAGTCGCGAACATGAAGATGATGACGAGCAGCGAGCCGATCCAGGCCGCGCGCGTGCCCTTGTCGATCGAATCCTGGCCCAAGCCGGGACCGACGGTACGCTCCTCGATGATGGTGAGCGGCGCCGGCAGCGCGCCGGCGCGCAGCAGGATGGCGAGATCGTTTGCCTGCTCGACGGTGAAGCCGCCGGAAATCTGCCCCGATCCGCCGAGGATCGGCTCGCGGATCACCGGGGCGGAAATGACCTCGTTGTCGAGCACGATGGCGAAGGGGCGCCCGACATTCTGCTGCGTCGCCTGCGCGAAGCGGCGCGCGCCGTTGGCGTTGAAACGGAAGGTGACGATCGGCTCGCTGGTGCGCTGGTCGAAACCGGGTTGCGCGTCGGTCAGGTCTTCGCCCGAAACGACCACGCGCTTTTCGATCAGATAAGGCTGCCGGTTTTCAGCGCGCGAGCCCTGCAAAATTTCGGATTCCGGCGGCACCCTGCCCGGCTCTGCCGCCGCCGACAGATCAACCATCCGGAAGGTCAGTTTTGCGGTCTTGCCGAGGATTTCCTTCAGGCGCGACGGATCCTGCAGGCCCGGTACCTGCACCAAAATGCGGTCGGCGCCCTGTCGTGCGATCGACGGCTCGACGGTGCCGAGCTCGTTGACACGCCGCTCGATGATCTGGATCGATTGATCGACGGATTGCCTGATGCGCTCGAGGAAAGCAGGCTCGGTAACCGTCAGACGGAACAAGCCGTTGCCGGCATCCACGACATCGACCGTGCGCGCACCACTTGCGCCCATGACGCCGCCGAGCGGCTGGGACAATTCGCGGAATTTCGTCAATGCAAGCTGCGGATCGACGCCTTCACGAATGCGGAATTCGACGTTGTTGCCACGGGTCGTGGCGGCGGCCGGACTGCCGAGACGATTTTCCCGAACAATACGGCGAACATCCTCGCGCAGCGCTTCGACCTTTTCCTTGCGGACGGCGTTCGCGTCGACCTCGAGCAGGATGTGCGATCCGCCCTGCAAGTCGAGCCCGAGCACGATGTGCCGTTGCGCCCATTTCGGCCAGCTCTGCACGGTCTTGTCCGGAAAGAAATTCGGCACCGCGAACAGGCAGACAAGCAATGTCGTCGCCAGGATCGTCGTCAACTTCAACCGCGAAACATGAAACATGATGCTGGACCGTTATTCCGCCGCACGCCGCCCGGACGTGGCCGCGCTCAAGCGTCGTCCTTGACCGGCTCGCCCTTGGCGCGCACCTCGGCAATCATCTGGCGCATCTGGCGAATCTTGAAACCTTCGGCCAATTCGACCTCGATCTGCTCGTCGTCGACCACCTTGGTCACCTTGCCGATCAGGCCGCCGGACGTAACCACGGTGTCCCCGCGGCGCAGGTTCTTGACCATTTCCTGGTGCATCTTCACCCGCTTCTGCTGCGGGCGCAGGATCAGGAAATACATGATCACGAAAATCAGGATGAACGGCAGCAGCGAAACGAGCATGTTGTCGCCACCCAGACCAAAGCCTTGCGCATAAGCAGGAGAAATCAGCATCGAACGGCCTCTTGAGCTTGTGGATGGCGCAACGGTCGTTCGGTAAGGATGACCCGGTTCCGCGCCTTCAAATCGGCGCGGACTATAACCGGGGCCGCCCCAATTGCAACGCCGCGCGAGGTCGCGGCGAACCGCCGGAGCGCGGCAAAAGGCGCGGTTAAAACAATGGGTTGCGGGGGCGCATGGAGCCCGCTAAGCCCTAGTGTGGTGGTTCAGAAGTCCCCTCGACCTATACGGCAAGTCCGTTAGGGGACTTCTGAACCAAAACCACACTAGAGATTATAACTTGCTCGTGTCCCTTCGAATCCGAAGTTCGCTTTCCAAGTTGCTGCGGGGCTGAGCGAACTTCGGATTCGGGACACGAACGTCGCTTATTGGCCTGTGGGGTCTCAAGGATATCCATGCCGAAGCGGAAATCGCCCGCGCGGCCACGCCCGAAAGGCGGCGGCGCGAACAGCCGGCCGGCCGTCGCGGATGATACGGTCCTGCGCCGCATTGCCGACGCCCTGGAGCGGCTGGCCCCGCCCGGCCGTGCATCCGCCGCGTTCTCGTCCGCCGACGCGTTCATCTGGCACGCCGAAGGCTCACGCCTCGTTCCGGTAGCCCGCGTCAATCGCGTCGACATGACCTTGCTCAAGGGCATCGACCGCGTGCGCGACATGCTGATGGAGAACACCGAGCGCTTCGCGCGCGGCCTGCCGGCTAACAACGCGCTCCTGTGGGGCGCGCGCGGCATGGGCAAATCATCGCTCGTGAAAGCATCGCATGCGGCGGTCAATGCGGGGCTCGGCAGGGATAAAGGCACGCTCAGGCTGATTGAAATCCATCGCGAGGATATCGAAAGCCTTCCGGACCTGATGACGCAATTGCGCGACGCGCCGTATCGCTTCATCGTCTTTTGCGACGATCTCTCTTTCGATGGCGACGACACGTCGTACAAATCGCTGAAGGCCGTTCTGGAAGGCGGCATTGAAGGCCGGCCGGAGAACGTCATCCTCTACGCCACCTCCAACCGCCGGCATCTGATGGCGCGCGACATGATCGACAACGAGCGTTCGACCGCGATCAATCCGGGTGAGGCCGTCGAGGAAAAGGTGTCATTGTCGGACCGTTTCGGCCTCTGGCTCGGCTTCCACAGATGCAGCCAGGACGAATTCCTCGCCATGGTCGAAGGCTATGTGAAGCACTTCAAATTGCCGGTGAAGGATGACGACATGCGCCGCGAGGCGCTGGAATGGTCGACGACGCGCGGCTCCCGCTCCGGCCGCGTCGCCTGGCAATACATTCAGGATCTCGCCGGACGCTTGGGCGTTCGATTGGAATCCGCGAAACGCTAGAGCGTCTGATTACGCGCCCGGCAGGTGCTGCATCGGGTCGACGGGCGACGCGCCCTTCCTGATCTCGAAATGCAGCTGCGGTGACGTCACGTTGCCGGTCTGTCCGGATTTCGCGATCACCTGTCCGCGCTTAATCGTGTCGCCGCGCTTCACCATCAGTTCGCTCGCATGCGCATAAGCGGTCACAAAGCCGTTGGCGTGGCGGACCAGAACCAGGTTGCCGTAACCCTTGAGTTCGTTGCCGGCGTAAGCGACGACGCCGTCGTCCGCGGCCTTGACCGGCGTGCCTTCCGGCAGCGCGAGATTGATGCCGTCATTCTGCTGGCCGGTCGGCTTCGGACCGAAGCCGGTGATGATGCGGCCGCGCGCGGGCCAGCGGAACCCGGCGGCGCCGGCATTCGCGTCGGCGGAATTCTTTTCTTCAACGGGCGCCTTCTCCGCGGCCGGCGTGACCATGCGCGCGGCCGGCGCGGGCGCCTGCGCCGCGGCATAGCGCGGCTGTTGAGCCTGCGGTTGCGGCGCTGCTGGCTGTGGAGCGGCGGCAACGCGCGCAGTACCGGGAATAATGATGCGATCGCCCGCCTGCACCTTGTGATAGGGCTGCAGATTGTTGGCAGCAGCAATTTCAGCAATCGGTTTGTTGTAGCGGCGCGAGAGCCCGATCAGCGTTTCGCCCGGCTTGACGATGTGCGCCTGCCCGCGCGTTGCCGGAACCGGCGTCGTGCGATGGCTGGTGGTGTTGACGGTGGCGCGCGTTGCCGGCGCGGCAGGCGGCGGTGTGTAGGCCGCAGGCGCCGGTGCGGGCGTTGCTGCCGGCGTCGCCGCGTAGTTATAGCGCGGGATAACAACGCGCTGGCCGGGATAGACCGGAGCATTCGGCGCAAGGCCGTTTGATTGCGCGATCGCGGATGCCGGAACGCCGTACCGGTTGGCGAGGGAGTCGAGCGTTTCGCCCTGCCCGACGGTGATGGCCGTACCGCCTTCCCATTGCCAGTTGGACGCATTGGCCTGCGGCGCCTGACGCGGCACCGGCGCTTGCTGCACTTGCGGCTGCGGCCGGGTGCGGACGGAGCCGGTATAATCCGGCGCCGGCGCGCTCGCCGGCTGGTACGAGGCGTTGCGATTATTGTGGAAGGTCGCAGGCCGTGTCGGCGGCGGTACCGCGCTCGGCTGATAGGACGACTGATAGCGCGATTGCGGCGCCGGCTGATACGGCTGCTGCTGATATTGCGGCTGCGGCTGATACGGCGGCTGCTGATAGGACGTCTGCGGCAGCGGACGGCTCTCGACCTGCGACGGCGCAGGCGCCGGACGCTGGGAGATCGAGCCTGTGGTCTCGGGAGCGCTGTTGGATGGCGCGCTGCCCGATCGGAACGGGTTGGAGAACGCGCCTTCGCCGAAGCGGCTCGATTCAGAGCTGCACCCCGCCGCGAAGAACGGAATGGCCAGAACCAATGCCAAACGGGATCGCGACAACGAGCGAATAGGCTCGGCGGGCAAACGCATGGGTACAACTCACTCGGACGCAACACACCTTCGAGGAGTTAAACACCCGGGGAGTAAATAAGGCTTTAAGCGATTTGAATTCGTAAACGTTAGCAAGCATTTACCATAACTGCTCAGAGCTCTTTGGCCTGCCCCGGCAACAGCGGCACGAAGCGCACCGCGATCAGGTTTTCGCGCGCCACACCGTCTTCGGTCTTCATCAGCCGCACGATGTGTTGCGGACCGGAATGCGGGCCGAGCGGCAGAAGCATTTCGCCATCGTCGGTGAGCTGATCAACGAGCGCCTGCGGGATGTCTTCCGCCGCGGCCGTGACGAGAATGCGATCGAACGGTGCGCGACCGGGCGCACCAAGCAGGCCGTCGCCGGCCAGGATTTCGGCGTTGGTAATGCCGAGCGCGGTCAGCCGCTGCCGTGCCCGGTCGGCGAGCGTGCGGTAGCGCTCGATGCTGACCACTTCGCGCGCGATGCGCGACAATACGGCGGTCTGGTAGCCCGAGCCGGTGCCGATTTCGAGCACACGATGAACCGGGCGCAGCCGCGATTGCTCGGTCATGTAAGCGACGACATACGGCTGACTGATGGTCTGGCCGCAGGCAATCGGCAGCGCCTGGTCGGCGTAAGCCGCCGGCCGCAAATTCGTCTCGACGAAATTCTCGCGCGGAATTTCGTCCATCGCGCGCAACACTGCGGCATCGCTGATCCCGCGCTTGCGCAGCATCAGCTGGAATTCCATGCGGCCGACATTGTCATGGCCGAAATCGGGATCTGGATCGGTCACCGCCGCTATTCCTCCGCGGCTCTATTTCGTTTGAGCACGACCCTTTCCGAAAACAGGTTCCCACTTTTCGGGATCATGCTCGATCAATCAACTGAAAATACTGGCAAGCCTGGTCATGAACGGCTCGTCGGTGAGGTCGAGTCGCAACGGCGTCACGGCAATCCGGTTTCCGGCAAGCGCGGATAAATCCGTACCGTCGCGGCCGAGCGGTTTGCCCTTGCGCGCGAAGGCGAGCCAATAATACGGATTGCCGCGACCGTCGTAGCGCGCATCGATGCGCAGCATTTCCTGGTCGCGCTTGCCTTGCGCGGTGACCGCGATCCCCTGCACTTCATCCGGCGTGCAATCCGGAAAATTCACGTTCACCAGCACATCGCGCGGAATGCCTTCGGCAAGGATTTTCCGCACCAGGTCGGGCGCCAGATGCCGCGCCGTCTCCCAGCGCGGATTTTCGCGGTTGCCCGCGCTATAGGCTTGCGAGAGTGCGATCGACGAAATGCCGAGCACCGCGCCTTCCATCGCGCCGGCGACCGTGCCCGAATAAGTCACGTCTTCCGCGACATTCGAGCCGCGATTGACGCCCGACAGCACGAGATCGGGCCGCTGCTCCGCCATGATGTGGCGCACCGCCATGATCACGCAATCGGTCGGCGTGCCTTTCACCGCGAACTGCTTTTCGCCGGCTTCGCGAAGCCGCAGCGGATCGTTGAGCGAGAGCGAATGCGAGACGCCGGAATTGTCGGTCTCCGGCGCGACCACCCAGACGTCGTCGGACAAAGCATGCGCGATGTCCTCGCAGACTTTCAGGCCCGGCGCATGAATGCCGTCGTCATTGGTGACGAGGATACGCATTACGCTTTCTCGATTTTTGTCATACCGCCCATATAGGGCAGCAGCTTGTCCGGCACGGCGATCGATCCGTCCTCGTTCTGGTAGTTCTCCATCACCGCGATCAGTGCGCGGCCAACCGCGACGCCGGAGCCGTTCAGCGTGTGCACGAAGCGCGGATTGCCGCCCTTCGGGCGAGAGCGCGCATTCATGCGCCGCGCCTGGAAATCGCCGCAGACCGAGCAACTCGAAATCTCGCGGAACATGTTCTGGCCCGGCAGCCACACCTCGATGTCGTAGGTTTTCTGTGACGCAAATCCCATGTCGCCGGTGCAAAGCGTCACCACGCGATAATGCAGGTCGAGACGCTTCAGCACCTCCTCGGCGCAGGACAGCATGCGCTCATGCTCTCTCATCGACTCTTCCGGAGTCGTGATCGAAACGAGTTCGACCTTGGTGAATTGATGCTGGCGGATCATGCCGCGGGTATCTTTTCCCGCCGCGCCCGCTTCGGCGCGAAAGCACGGCGTGCAGGCGGTGAGCCGCATCGGCAGTTCGGATTCGTCGGTGATCGCCTCGCGCACCAGATTGGTCAGCGGCACTTCGGCGGTGGGGATGAGCCAG
>CAYJNT010000011.1:23182-35726 GCA_964370945.1 uncultured Hyphomicrobiales bacterium
AGCGCGCGTTCCAGCCGCGCCAGACCTTTCTTCAGAATGACAAAGCGCGCGCCCGACAGCTTGGCCGCGGCCTCGAAATCCATCTGGCCGAGCGCTTCGCCGAGATCGAAATGCTGCTTGGGCGTAAATTTCAGGTCTGGCTTCTTGCCGAATTTGTGGTGCTCGACATTGCCCTTCTCGTCGGTGCCGTCCGGCACTTCATCGAGCGGCGTGTTCGGAATGGCGGCGAGAATATCGTTGAGCTTCTTCTCCGCCTCAGCGGCAGCCTTCTCCAGTTCCGGAATTGTGCTCTTCAATTCCGTGACCGTTGCCATCAGAGCATTGGCGCGCGCCTCGTCCTTGGCTTTTTTCGCCTCGCCGATCTCCTTCGACGCCGCGTTGCGCGCGGCCTGCGCCTGTTCGAACGCGGTGATGGCCGCGCGGCGTTCTTCATCGAGCGCAAGGAGCCTTTCCGATTCCGGAGGCAGCCCGCGGCGTTCAAGGCCCCGATCGAACGCTTGCGGATTGTCGCGGATGGATTTGATGTCGTGCATGAAGAAACTCGTCAGAATCGCGCTTTGTTATAGCAGCCTTTCACCGCTGTCATTGCAGCGGAACGGCGTCGTTTTTCTTCAAATTTGCCGATGCCGGAAAGGCAGGAGGGTCGGTTTATTCCGCCGGTTGATTGGCTCCGTCGGAGGGAGCACCAGCCGAAGCCTTCGCGGTTGCCGCTTTTTTCTCCACCAGTCGCACCGACCAGATCGATCCCTCGTAAAGAATGACGAGCGGCAACGCGAGCGACATCTGGCTGATCACGTCCGGCGGGGTCAGCACCGCCGCGATGATGAAGGCGATCACGATGAAATAGCGGCGCTTCGCACGCAGCTGGTCCGATGTGATGATGCCGACGCGGCCGAGCAAGGTCAGGATGACCGGCAGCTGGAACGCAACGCCGAAGGCGAGCACCAGCGACATCATCAGCGAGAGATATTCGCCGACCTTGGGGAGGAGTGCGATTTCCGCCTGCCCTTCGACACCGGTCTGCTGCATCCCGAGCGAGAAGCGCACCAGGAGCGGCATCACGAGGAAATAAACCATGGCCGCGCCAAGCGTGAAGAAGAACGGCGTCGCGACAAGGTACGGCAGGAACGCTTGCTTCTCGTTGCGATAGAGACCCGGCGCGACGAACATGTAGATCTGCGCCGCGATCACCGGAAAGGCGAGGAACACCGCGCCGAACATCGCGAGCTTGAGCTGCGTCAGGAAATATTCCAGCAGCGCCGTGTAGATGAACTTCGAATTCTCCGGCCCGGCGACCAGCACGAACGGCCAGACCAGAATATTGTAGATCTGCTTGGCGAAGAAAAAGCAGAACGCAAACGCAATCGCGAAAGCGATCATCGCCTTGATCAGGCGCGAGCGCAATTCGATCAGATGCTCGATCAAGGGCGCCTTGGTCGCCTCGATGGCCTCTTCGTCGCTCACGCGGCGTCTCCGCGTTTGACTTCGCCGGTTTGCTCAGGCGTTGCAGGCTCCGGCGCGGGAATGTCGGGCGGCGGCGGAATCTCGGCCACCGCGTCCGCCACCGGCGTTGCGCCCGGCTCGGCTGCAGGCGCGGTATGTTCCTTGAACGTGCTTTCGATCTGGTTCTTGGCGCTTTCGAGCGGGTTGTCGATGCCTGCGGTGAAATTGGTCGCCGCGCTGCTCGCTTCGTCGAATTGTTTTTTGAGATCGGCGACTTCGGCTTCGCGCATCGCTTCCTGGAACTGGCCCTGGAAGTCCGACGCCATGCGCTTGATCTTGCCGACCCATTGCCCGACGGAACGCAGCACGCCCGGCAGCTCCTTCGGCCCGATCGCAATCAACGCGACGATGCCAATGATGACAAGTTCGCTCCAGCCGATATCGAACATGGAAGTCTCAACTCCGGGAGGCCGTTACACGCCGTACGCTTCGGCCCCCTCGCCTTGCGGCGCGCGGTCGCGCGCGTGCGTCAAACCGCCTTGCGGTTTTCGCTCGTCGAGGTGCTGGCCGCACCGGGCGGCGCATTGTGATCGATGGTCTTCATCTGGTCGGGCTTCGTCGTGTCGGCTGTCTTCTCGTCGTCGGCCATGCCCTTCTTGAAGGACTTGATGCCCTGGGCCACGTCGCCCATCAATTCGGAGATCTTGCCGCGACCAAACAGCAGGAGCACCACCACGATGACCACGATCCAGTGCCAAATGCTCAAGGAACCCATACGCTTATCCTCCAGGGGCGAGGCGCGAGGCACCGCCGGTTTTGAAGGAAACTAGGCTTCGGAGCCGGCAAAAACAAGGACTTCCGCCGGATCGATGGCAACGCCGATTTCAACGTTAACGACGGGGATCGCATCGCGCAGGATGCGGCCCTTTAGCGGTTGTTCCAATCCCTCGACAGCGATTTCCATCAGGTCCACATGGCCGATGAATTGCCGCCGTTGCAGGCGTGCGGGCACGCCTTCACCCGCCGGACGCAGCCGAATGGCCTGCGGGCGGATGCCGACGATCGCAGCCTGGCCTTCGGAAAGATGAGGTGCGGCAAACCGTCCGACCGGAGTTTCGGCCATGCCGCCGCGCACGGTTCCGGCGACCTCATTGAGCTCGCAGAAAAACCGTCCAACGAACAGATTGGTGGGGCGCAGATAAATCCCTTCCGGCGTATCGACCTGCACGAGTTGACCCTCGCGCATCAGCGCCACGCGGTCGGCCATCCGCAACGCCTCTTCCGGATCATGCGTGACGATCACGCAGGTGACACGGCTTTCGCGCAGCACATTGAGTGTATCGTCGCGCACTTCGTCGCGCAGGCGGCGGTCGAGACCGGAGAAAGGCTCGTCCATCAACAACACGCTCGGCCGCGGCGCGACCGCACGGGCGAGCGCAACGCGCTGCTGCTCGCCACCCGAGAGCATGTGCGGATAGACGTTGGCGAGGTGCAGCAAACCAACGCGCGCGAGCGCGAACCGCGCCTCGCGTTCGGCGTCGGCCTTCGGCAACGCCTTCAGGCCGAACATCACGTTGGCAAGATTGGTCAGATGCGGAAACAGCGCGAAGTCCTGGAACATCAGCCCGACGCCGCGACGCTCGGGCGGCAGATAGCGATCCGTGCCGGAGACTTCGCGATCGTTGATCAGGATGCGTCCCGATGCCGGTTCTTCCACGCCGGCCGCGAGACGCAGCAGTGTGGTCTTGCCGCAACCAGAGCGGCCCAGCAGGCAGACGATCTCGCCCGGCCCGATATCAAGACTGAAATCGCGGACCGCGACGACATCGCCGTAGCGATGCGTGACGTTTTCGTAAGTGAGACGCGCGGCGATCGAGGCCGGCGTTCGCCCGCCGGGGCCGCGTCTGATCGTGGCGGTATCGCCGTCGCGGCCCGGCAAATCTTAATCCTCGCTGGTCTCCGGACGCGGCGTGAGCCCGAAATCGAGATCGCCGGGCTCCAGCGGATCTTCGTCGTCACGCAACGCCGGATCATCCGACGGCATCGGAACTGAAAAGCCGGGCGGCAAGCGGCCGTCAAGCAGGCCCGAGCCTTTCAATTCGTCGAGGCCCGGCAGATCGCTCAATTGTTCAAGACCGAAATGCGACACGAACGCATCCGACGTCCCGTAGGTGATCGGCCGTCCCGGCACCTTGCGGCGGCCGCGCGGACGAATCCAGCCGGTTTCGAGCAGCACGTCGATCGTGCCTTTCGATATGGTCACGCCGCGCACGTCCTCGATTTCGGCGCGCGTCACCGGCTGGTGATAAGCGATGATCGCAAGTGTCTCGATCGCGGCACGGGAGAGCTTGCGCGGCTGAACCGCCTCGCGCGTCAACAGCCATCCGAGATCGGAGGCGGTGCGAAACGCCCATTTGCCGCCGACCTTGACGAGATTGACGCCACGCGCCGCATATTCCTGCTGCAGCACCTGCAGCGCAGTCTTCAGGACGGCGCCGGCCGGCAGCCGCGCCGCTAACGTCTTCTCGTCGAGCGGCTCCCTCGAGGCAAACAGCAACGCTTCCAGAAGCCTCACTTCCTCCGGACGTTCTTCTTTTTCGGGCTCTGGAACTTTACGAACCATCATGCGTCTTGCGGCCATGCTCGACATCGTCTTACGGCCTCCTGATTATTGTTTCACCACCGCAGGCGGCGTTACGCCCGGGCCATTTCCATTCGGACCACTGTCACGCTTGCGCACATAAAGCGGCGCAAAGGCGGCGTGCTGCTGCAAATCCACCATGCCTTCGCGTACCATTTCCAGCGTTGCGGCAAAGCTAGAGGCCTTGACCGTCGACACCATCGCGGGCTCGACAAGATAGCTCACGAGATAATCGTCGAGGCAAGTCCAGTCGGCCGCGACGCCCACCAGCCGTTCGATCGCGTCACGCGCCTCGGCCAGCGACCAGACCTTGCGCGCGGCAAAACGAACGCGGTTGCCCGCCGCCTGTTTCTGCCGCTGCACGGCATAAGCCGAAAGCAAATCGTACAGCGTCGCCGACCATTGCGGATGCTTGATCTGCGCGATCGGCTCCGGGTCGCCGCGGCTGAAGATATCGCGATCGAGCTGCGGACGGTCGAGTAATTTCTGCGCGACGTCGCGGAAGGCTTCGAGCCGTTTCAGGCGGAATGCGAGCGCGGCGGCCATTTCCTCGGCGGTCTGCGCTTCCGGCGAGCTCGCGTCGGGCACCAGCAGACGCGACTTCAGATATGCGAGCCAGGCGGCCATGACGAGGTAATCCGCCGCGAGCTCGAGCCGTAATTTGCGGGCAGCCTCGATGAAATTCAGATACTGGTCGGCCAGCGCCAGGATCGAGATTTTGGCGAGATCGACCTTTTGCTGGCGGGCGAGCACAAGGAGAAGATCAAGCGGGCCTTCGAAGCCCTCCACATCGACGACCAACGCCGGCTCGTCGCTCGCGCGTTCGGCCATCTCGGTTTCGAACTGGATGATTTCGGCAGTCATGCGACGGCGGATCCGTTGGATGCGAGGGCCATCAGGGACGAAAAACGGTTGCGGGCTTCGGCGATATCGATCGGCTCGGGCGCCATCCTAAGTGCCAATGCGGCTGCGGCGCGGCGTGCCGCCTCGCCTGACAGGACCGGCGATGCGTCCGCCACCTCGTTCATCTCGGCAACGTCGCCCCTGCAATACAAAACGATGTCACAGCCGGCGGCAATGGCCGCGCGCGAGCGCGCCGCCAGCGATCCCGAAAGGGCTTGCATCGTTATGTCATCACTCATCAACAGGCCCTTGAACCCGATCGAACCCCGAATCACGTCTTTGACCATTATCGCTGAAGTGGTGGCCGGCGCGACCGGATCAATGGCGCTGAACACAACATGCGCAGTCATCCCAAGGGGGAGTGCCACGAGCGGACGGAAGGCCTCAAAATCGCTTGCCTCCAGCGTTTGCCGGTCTGTTTCAACCACCGGCAGGGTCAGGTGGCTATCGGCCGTGGCCCGGCCATGGCCAGGCAGATGCTTGAGCACCGGCAGAACGCCTCCTTTCAGGAGGCCGTCGGCGGCCGCACCGGCCAAAGCCGCCACTTGAGCGGGCGTGTCGCCATAGGCGCGGTCCCCGATCACCGGGTCGGACACCGCCACTGGGACATCGGCTACGGGTAAACAATCCACATCGATCCCGATCGCATGCATGTCAGCGGCCATCAGTTGAGCGCCGAGCGAGGCCGCGGCCATCGCCTGCGCCTTGTCCGATCGATACAGCCGGCCGAAAGCGGCGCCGGGCGGATAAACCGGCCAATGCGGAGGGCCGAGCCGCTGCACGCGCCCGCCTTCCTGATCGACCAGCACCGGCGCGTCGCGTCCGACGATGGCACGGAATTCACCTGTCAGCCGCCTCACCTGATCCGGACTTTCAATATTTCGCTTGAACAGGATGAGGCCCCATGGCGCCGCATCACGCAGAAGAGCACGCTCGTCTGCCGAGATATCTGTCCCGGCAAGTCCCGTAATGAACGCGCGCACCGTCATCGGCGCCGATTAGCCGTTCGCTCGAACCGGGGCAAGGGATGGCGCTTAATTTCTCTGGACGACGCATTGGCCGCCGGCCGCGCGCAGGCTTGCGCAGAAGTCGCTCGCTTCGCTCTGGCTGCCGAACGGCACCTGCGCGCGATAATAGGTTCCCCTGTCGCCAAGATCGGCGCGCCGGATCGTCGCCTGACGGTTGCCGAGGACGCTCGGATATTTCGCCTGCAGCGCCTGGTAGGACGATTGCGCTTCCGCCTCGCTGCGCTGCGACGTGACCTGGACTGCATAGGCGCTGCCTGACGCGGTTGCGACCGGCTGGTTTGCCGGCGCGGACGCCGTGCGCATGGTCCCGCCGCGTTGCGCCGGACTATTGGGCGCCAGTGACAGTGGCGCATTCGGATCGTTTTGTGCGACCTGCGAGCGGATGGTCGTCGTGCGCACAGTTGTGTTGGCCGGCACCGGCTCCACCGGCGGTACTGCGCGCACCGGCGCCGCGCTCGTCGTTTCGGCGGCAGCAACAGGTTGATCCGGCCGGATTGTTACCGTGCGGATTTTTTTGGGCTCGGTCGAAGCATTGGCGGGCGCCGCGGAGGCCATTGCCGGCGCGGATGGCGCAGCGAAAGCGGGCGCAGCCGGCGGCACCGGCGTGCTGGGCACAGGCGCGATCGGGTTCTGCATGCCGGACGACAGCACAACGCGCGGCGGGGGCGTCGCGGCCTTGATATCCACCGGTTGCTCCTCGCGTGAAACAACGCGCTCCTGCTGGCCCTTGTCGCCGACGCGATCATAGATGAGCTTGCCTGACGCGTCGCTCGATTGCGTCGCGGGCACGATCTTGTTCGGGCCCGCATCCGCCCTGATCGTCGGCGGCGTCAGAATGGCGCCGGCATTCGAAAATACCGCGCGATATCCGAAAGCGCCGGCCGTTCCAATCACGGCCAGCGCGAGAACCGCCATCACCGTGAGCATGCCGCCGCGGCGGGGCGCGCGCGGCTGATCCTCGTACATGTCCACGTCGTGCGGCATGCCGCGATAATATGGATCGGACCCGTAGCCCCGCTGATCCTGCGGCGGCGCGTACGAATTCTGCGGCGGATATCCTTGCTGATCCCCGTAAGCGCCATAGCGCTGGTCGCCATAGCGCTGCTGGGGATCGAATTGCTGCGGATCGAAACCGCGCGCCTGCTGCGGGTCAAAACCGCGAGGCTGCTGGTGCGGGTCGAAGCCGCGAGACTGTTGCGGATCGAAACCACGCGGCTGTGGCGCATAATCCTGCGGTGCGTAATCCTGCGGTGCGTATTGCCCTTCGGGCACCGGCTCGCCCGGATAAGGCTCGGCATAACCATGCGGCTCGCCGGGTGCGCCGTGAAAGGCGTCGGCCTCCGGCGGAAATTGCGGTGCCGGTCGCGCTTGCGGCGCATCGCGATAAGGCGCTGGATGCGCCTGCCAGTCGGACGGCGCGGATTCAGTGCGGCGCGGATTGTGCGGAGGCGCGGGCGCGCGACCCGGATCGCGCGCGAAATCTGAAAACGGATCGTTCTGTCCAATCAATCGCGCGAGTTCGGCGAGCGGATCGCCGCCCTGTGCATTGCCGGCGCCCGCGGGCGCCCGGCGAGACGGATCATTCGGCGGGTATTGTCTGGAGTGATTGTCGTCCCGCATGTCCGTTGTTTACAACTCTCAAAGATTCCGGATCGGCTCTGGTCGTGCGGCTACGCGGTGTTGGCTACGACCAACGGGCCACATCACAGTCGCTCGTTCACCTCATCTCCTCCGGAGCGCCCACACCGAGTATGGACAATCCGCAGGCCAGCACGGTGACGACTCCCTGGACCAGGGCCAGCCGTGCCAAGGTCAGTTCTCGATTATCTTTTATAATGAAGCGTAAATTGGGCAAGTCTTTGCCCCGCGTCCATTGGGCGTGAAATTCGCTTGCGAGCTCATAGAGATAGAAGGCCACCCGATGGGGCTCATGGGCGACTCCGGCGGCCTCCACAAGCCTCGGAAATAGCGCGATTTTTCGCATCAGGGCGAGTTCCGCCTCGTCCGTCAGGCCGATCAGTGGACCCTCGGCGAGCATCCGGCCACGTGTGGCGGCATCGGAAGGCAGATCGGGAACCTCCTCGCGCGCCATGCGGAAGATCGAATGGCCGCGCGCATGGCCGTATTGGACATAAAAGACCGGATTGTCCTTCGACTGCTCTATCACCTTGGCGAGATCGAAATCGAGCGTGGCGTCGTTTTTGCGGAACAGCATCATGAAGCGGACGGCATCACGGCCGACTTCGTCGACGACTTCGCGAAGCGTTACGAATTCACCGGCACGCTTCGACATTTTCACCGGCTCACCGCCTCGCAGGAGCTTCACAAGCTGCACGATCTTGACGTCGAGATCGCCCTTGCCGCCGGTGACGGCCTTCACGGCCGCCTGCATGCGCTTGATATAGCCGCCGTGATCGGCGCCCCAGACGTCGATCATCGAACGGAAGCCGCGATCGAATTTCGATTTGTGATAGGCGATGTCGGAAGCGAAGTAAGTGTAGCCGCCGTCGGATTTCTTCAGCGGGCGGTCGACGTCATCGCCGAAATCGGTCGAACGAAACAGCGTCTGCTCGCGATCCTCCCAATCTTCGATCGGAGCGCCTTTCGGCGGCGGCAGCCGTCCTTCATAGACTTCCCCGTCTTTGCGCAATTTTTCGATAGTCGCGCCGACCTCGTCATGGCCGTCGGTGAGCGAGCGTTCCGAAAAGAAGACGTCGTGCCTGACGCCAAGTGCCGCGAGATCGCCGCGGATTTCGTCCATCATCATGGCGATGGCCTTCGCGCGCACCGGCGCGAGCCATTCCGACTCCGGCTTGCCCGCAAGCGATTTCCCGAATTCCTTCGTCAGCGCCTCGCCGACCGGCTTGAGATAATCGCCCGGATAAAGCCCCTCGGGCATCTCACCGATCGCTTCTCCCAGCGCCTCGCGATAACGCAAATGGGCCGAACGCGCGAGGATATCGACCTGCGCGCCGGCATCATTGATATAGTATTCGCGCGTCACATCGAAGCTTGTGAAAGCAAGCAGGTTGGCGAGCGCGTCGCCGAACACCGCGCCGCGGCAATGGCCGACATGCATCGGACCGGTCGGATTGGCGGAGACGTACTCGACATTGGACTTCTGGCCCAGCCCGATCGCACTGCGTCCATAATCCGCACCGGCGCGGATCGCCTGGCGCAGGCTTTCCGTCCACGCTTCCGTCTTGAGCGTCAGGTTGATGAAGCCGGGCCCGGCGATGTCGACTTTGGTGACAATCGGATCGGCGCGGAGTTTCGCTGCGATCGCTTCGGCCAGATCGCGTGGCTTCTTTCCGGCGTCCTTGGCGAGCACCATCGCGGCGTTGGTCGCCATGTCGCCATGCGAGGCGTCGCGCGGCGGCTCGACCACGATGCGCGTGAGATCGATGCCGTGCGGCAGGGTGCTCTCGGCGATCAGCGCTTGGTTCGCCGAGACCACGCGATCGAGCATGTCGGCGAACAGATTTTGCGGGGCGTTTTTGGGGGCCATCGGCGTCAAATATGCGTTCAAATACGCAAGGTGCGGCGCGGGTTAGCCCGTTTCGGCGGTTGAGTCAAAATCCGAACGGGGCGCGATTTCCAGTCTGGTCTAGTGCAATTCCGGCGTGTTCTTGAAAAACCGCGCGTGCTCGGCCAGCGCGTAGCGGTCGGTCATGCCGGCGACGAAATCGCCGGTCAGCCGTGAGATCGACATCTCGTCATGGCCGGCATGGCTGCGCCATTCCTCCGGGAGGTCGGCGGGATGGGAGGTGTAATGCGCGTAGAGATCGCGCAGCACTCCTTGCGCCTGCCCCATCACGTCCATGACACGCGCATGGCGATACATGCGCGGATAAAGAAATCCCTTGATCGATTTCTCGGCTTCCGCCATCGCCGGCGAAAACGCAACCACCGCGTTGTTCGCAGCGCGGATCGCGGCGGCATCGAACGGCTTGAGTGCCTCAAGCCGCCGGCTCGATTCCGCGATCACATCCTCGATCATCCAGGTGATCAGGCGGCGGACGAGTTCATGCGCCAGACGAGCTGGTTCAAGCGATGGATGAATCGCTTTGATCTCCCGCAAGATGCCGCCGACGAACGACACCTGCGCGATATCATCGAGATCGAACAATCCCGCGCGCAATCCATCGTCGATGTCGTGCGCGTCGTAGGCGATGTCGTCGGCGATCGCCGCGGCTTGCGCCTCCGCGCTCGCGAAGCTCCAGAGCAAGAGATCGTGCCGCGCCGTGTAGTCCTTGATCGCATGCGGCAGGCCGGTTTCGCGATAATGCCCGATCGCCTTGCCGGCGCGGTCGGTCAGCGGACCGTTATGCTTGACGAGGCCCTCCAGCGTCTCCCAGACGAGATTAAGCCCGTCGAAGTCGGCGTAACGGCGCTCCAATGCGGTCACGACGCGAAGGGTCTGCGCATTGTGATCAAAGCCGCCGCTTGCCTTCAGGCATTCATCGAGCGCGGTCTCGCCAGCATGCCCGAATGGCGGATGACCGAGATCATGCCCGAGCGCCAGTGCCTCGGCGAGATCCTCGTCAAGGCCGAGCGCGCGGGCGATCGATCGCGCGATTTGCTGGACTTCGAGCGTGTGCGTCAGCCGCGTCCGGTAGTGATCGCCTTCGTGGAAGGTGAAGACCTGCGTCTTGTACTTGAGACGCCGGAAGGCCGTGGAATGGATGATCCGGTCGCAGTCCCGCCGGAAGTCGTTGCGCGTTGCGCTCGCCGGCTCCGGATGCAGCCGTCCCCGGCTCTCGGCCGGGACCGAGGCATAGGGCGCGCGTGGTCGGGCATCAACGGCCATTTTACGGGCGAAAAGCGCTCAATTGACGTTCATTGACCTTCTTGGCCGGCGCACTTAACTATTGGACATGACATCTGGCAACGTCACTGTCACCGACCGGGCGACCCAAAAGATTGCCGCCATCCTCAAGCACGAGCCCGCCGGCGCGATGCTGCGGGTCAGCGTGGAAGGCGGCGGCTGTTCGGGCTTCCAGTACAAGTTCGACGTCGAGCGCGAAAAGGCGGACGACGATCTTGTCATCGCGCGCAATGACGCAACGGTATTGATCGATCCGGTGTCGGTCGGGTTTCTCGCCGGCTCGGAAATCGACTATGTCGACGACCTGATCGGAGCGTCGTTCAAGATCAACAATCCGAACGCGAAATCGTCCTGCGGTTGCGGGACAAGCTTCTCGCTCTGACCGTCGTTGACGCAGCGCCGAAAGAAAAATGGCCGGGATAAACCGGCCTTTTTCTTTTTTACTCCGCCGCGACCTGTCGCGGCCGCTCGTCGGAGACCTCCTCTAGCTGCGGCTCGAGCTGGCGCTTCAGCCGGCGATCGATCGTATCCAGGTAGAGATAGATCACCGGCGTGATGTAGAGCGTGAGCAATTGCGATAGGCACAGGCCGCCGACCACCGCGATGCCGAGCGGCCGACGCAATTCGGCGCCCGCGCCGGTCCCGAGCGCGATCGGCAGCGCGCCGCAGATTGCGGCAAAAGTCGTCATCATGATCGGACGAAAGCGAAGCAGGCACGCTTCGCGAATGGCGGCTTCGGCCGTGAGACCGACGCGTCTGCGTTCGAGCGCGAAGTCGATCATCATGATCGCATTCTTCTTCACGATGCCGACGAGCATGACGATCCCGATCATCGCGATCACCGACAGATCCATCTGGAACAGCATCAACGTCAGGATCGCGCCGATGCCCGCCGACGGCAGGCCGGAAATGATCGTGATCGGGTGGATGAAGCTCTCGTAGAGAATGCCAAGCACGATATAGGCGGCAAAAACTGCAGCGAGGATCAGGATACCCTGCCCTTTGAGCGAATCCTGGAACACTTGCGCAGTGCCCTGGAAGCCGGTCGTGATCGTCGCCGGCAGATTGCTGTCGCGTTCGAGCTGCTGGACTTGCTCCACCGCCTGGCCAAGCGAGGTGCCGGGCGGGAGATTGAATGAGATCGTGACCGAAGGCTGCTGGCCCTGGTGGTTGACCTGTAGCGGACCGACGGTGGGCACAAGCTTCGTCACAGCAGAGAGCGGAATCGTCGGTCCGGTCAGATTGCCGACGCCGCTGACGCCGCCGCCCGCCGCACCGGCCGCGGCGCTGGTCTTGAGATAGATCCTCGACAGGCCGGACGGATCGGCCTGGAACTGCGGCTGGCTTTCGAGGATGACCGGGTAATCCATCGCCGGCGTGTAGATGGTCGCGACCTGGCGCGAGCCGAATGCATTGTACAATTCCTGCCGCACCTGATCGACGGTCACGCCATAGGCCGACGCCCGCTCGCGATCGACCTCAACCGTCATCTGCGGGTTTTTGATATAGAGATCGATGGCAACGTCGCTTAGAGCCGGAAGCTTCGACATCTTTTCGCGCATCTCCGGCGCGATCTGATAGAGCGCATCCGTATCGTTGGATTGCAGCGTGTATTGGTATTGGCTCTTGGCCAGCCGTCCGCCGATATTGATGTTCTGGATCGGCTGGAAGAAGATCTGAATGCCCGGCACGACGTTGGCG
>CAYJNT010000012.1:0-31897 GCA_964370945.1 uncultured Hyphomicrobiales bacterium
GGCGCCGCGGAGGTCGCTAACCGTCACGTTGGCGCCGTTGGCCAGGAGGAAGCGGTCCTCGGGCGTCTCCGCGAACCTGAAGCACTGGGTGTGGGAAAGGGGGCGACTTTTCATGCTGACTCCCGCGACATTCCGGGCCTTACCTCAATGCAACATTCTGGCGAACCGTTCCCGATGCGTCAAGGGCGCCCTATTCATAGGACGTGTAGATCTGAACTATGCGGTCGCGGGATTCTTAGACAACGTCGAGCGGGCAATCGAAATTCCACATGATCCCGTACTGGATCATTTGGTCGCCAGGCTTGAGCCGGTGCACGTGACCCCACATTGAATCGGAGGGATCGATCGGTCGGCTGCGCGTGAAGAAGAGGCGGCGCTCGAGCTGGCCACGGGTCTTGATGCCCTGCCCGAGCCAAAGTGGTTCCATCGCGAGTGCCATGCAGTAACTTCCGCAATCGGTTGTCGCGAGGAAAAGGGAGGCGCTGATCAGCATAAGGTCGATCAGCGCCCTCTTCCAGACCGCCTTGATCAATCTCCCACAATGGAGATGCCCCGACAACAGAGCGCCCCTTGAGACCAATGCTTTTCCCCTCATCAAGGCACCATGGAAGCGACAATCCAGACGATCAATGCGGGAACCAGGACGAGCGCCGCAAGGATCAGGATGGACTGCCATGGCGCAAGATGGGTCAGCTTGCCATGCCGCTTCGCGAGCATGAGTATCACAAAGATCAGGATGCCGGTCAGACCTGCTGCCAAATTGAAAGGCGTGACGCCGAAGTAAAACAGAACGGCGACGAGGCCCAACGCCGAAATCAGCATTCGAACCGCATTCGACGCCGTCGGCTTCACTGTCATGACGCCACGCCTCGGATTCAACTTATTGCTGCGACGCCCTGAGCGCCTGGTCGAGGTCGGCGAGGATGTCGTCGATGTGCTCCAGCCCTACCGACAGTCGCACCATCTCCGGCCGCACCTGCGCTTCCACCAGTTGGCTCTCGTTGAGCTGCGAGTGCGTCGTCGTCGCCGGGTGGATCGCCAGACTCTTGGCGTCGCCGACGTTGGCCAGGTGCGAGTGCAGCGTGAGCGCGTTGATGAACTTGGCGCCCGCCTCACGCCCGCCCTCGATGCCGAAGACGACCATCCCGCCGCAGCCGCGCGGCAGGTAGCGCCGCGCCAGCGCGTTGGCCGGATCATCGGCCAGGCCGGGGTAACGCACCCACTGCACGAGGTTGTGCGCCTGCAGGTAATCGGCGACCGCCATCGCGTTCTGGCAGTGGCGCTCCATCCGCAGCGCCAGCGTCTCGATCCCCTGGAGGAACATCCATGAGTTATCGGGCGAGATGCAGGCGCCGAGGTTGCGCAGCGGCACGAGGCGCATGCGCAGGATAAACGCCAGCGGGTTGAGGTCGCCGAGGTCGTGCGCGTAACGCATCCCGTGGTAGCTGTTGTCGGGCTCGTTGTAGAGCGCGAATTTCTCCTGCGTCCAGTCGAATTTACCCGAGTCGACCGCGACGCCGCCGATCCCCGTGCCATGCCCGCCGAGCCACTTCGTCAGCGAGTGCACGACGACATCGGCGCCGTGCTCGATCGGCCGCATCAGGTAGGGGGTGGTGAAGGTGCTGTCGACCACCAGCGGCAGTCCGTGCGCGTGCGCCACGTCGGCCACCGCCGCGATGTCGGTCACGTCGAGCCCCGGGTTGCCGATCGTCTCGCAGAAGATCAGCCGCGTCTTCTTGTTGATCGCCTTGGCGAAGTTCTGCGGGTCGCGCGGGTCGACCAGGCGCACCTTGATCCCGAGCTGCGGCAGGATCTGGTCGAACATCGTGTAGGAGCCGCCGTAGAGGTTCGCCGCGCTGACGACCTCGTCGCCCGCCTGCGCGATGTTGATCACCGCGTAGAAGATCGCGCTCGTGCCGCTCGCCAGCCCCAGCCCCGCCGCGCCCCCTTCCAGCGCCGCCATCCGCTGCTCCAGCACGTCGGTGGTCGGGTTCATCAGCCGCGTGTAGATGTTGCCCAGCTCCTTGAGGCCAAACAGGTTTGCCGCGTGTTCGGTGTCCCTGAAGACGTAGGAACTGGTGCGGTAGACCGGCACCCCGCGCGACATCGTCGTCGGATCGGGCCGCTGTCCGGCATGCAGGCAGAGAGTCTCCAGCCGCGGCTGTTGCGATTGTATGGCGGTCGCCATCGATTCGGTTCTCCTTGGGTTTATCGTTTGGCGGGAAGCCCCTCGGAGCCTTCCGCGCATCGTCGGCCATCCGTGAAGCGTCCATTTTCCGCGCCCGGCGGTGCAAAATCAACCGCAAAGCCCAGCCGTTGCAGATGATCGGGCCCGGGCATCAGGCATGGGGAATTCCCTCATGATTTGTGCTTGACAGTGATTCATGAGGCGCAGATCATCAATCCTGCCGGCCCCACTTTCGCCGACATCCGCCCCTACATCCGATTGGCGAGGTTGCAATCCATGAGGACGCGGGCACCCTTCGCTTCCGAGTCTCCCGCCCCGGCGGCCTTCCCGTACGCGGCCGAGCCCTCGAGTTCGCCGGTTTGCACGTTGCCCGCCCCCCCCGCCGCCCCGCGATTAAAGTTTTACCCCCCCATTCCCGCCCCCCCCCCATTTTGGGGGGGCTTTAACAACCACCACACTAGTTTTTCCGCAAGATTGCGCGACAAAACAAAAGTTCAGTGCGACCAGAGCAAAAGCGCGACGCCGGCCACCACCAGCACGATACCGATCGCCTCGCGCTGCGTCGTCTTCTGACCGAACACGAAGCGCGAGATCGCCTGGGCGAACAGAACCTCGACCAGCGCCAGCGTGCGCACGCTCGCCGCGGTCGCGATCGCGAAAGCCAGGAACCAGAATTGCGAGGCGAGCGCGCCGAGAAATCCGGCGAGTAACGACGGCCGCCATGCCATGACGATGTCGCGCATGACCTTGGGTTCACGCAGCAACAGATAGAGCGACAGAACAGCCGCCTGCAGGACAAGCCCGATGGCAAGCGTGACCGTCGCCGCCATCACGAAATCAGGAATATTCAGACTGAGGATCGCGCCGCGATAGCCGATGGCTGACAACGCGAACATCGCGCCGGCCGCGATGCCTTGCACCGTCGGCCGCAAGCTCACGGATTGCATGCCACCGGGTTTCAGCGACATCACGATCACGCCCGCGGTCGCGATCAGGATGGCGGCGACGATTCCGATCGAGAGCTTGTCGCCAAGAAAGATCAGGCCGAACAGGGCAACCTGGATCGGCTCGGTCTTGATATAGGCGATGGCGACGACGAAGGAGCGTTCGCCCATGGCGGCGAGCATGAGCATCGTCGCGGCAATCTGCGCGCCTGCGCCAAGCGCGATCCACGGCCAATAGGACAAGCCGAAACGCGGCAGCGACGCACCGGTGATCTGCATCAATCCGGCGAGCGAAAGAAGCGCGAACGGGAAGCCGAACAGGAAGCGGACATGCGTCGCGCCGACGGTGCCGAGCGTCGCCGTCAATTCGCGCTGCATGGCATTGCGCGCGGTTTGACTCGCCGCCGCGATCAAGGTGAAGACGGCCCAGAGCCAGCCCGTGTCTTGCATCGGGGAATTTCCGCGCGTCAGCCGGCTTTGGCCGCCGTCAGCATGTAATTGACGTCCATGTCGTCGGACAATTGCCACGCGTCCGCGAACAGGTTGTAGATCACCCCGCGCTCGTCGACGACCCGCAAATCCGCATGGCTCATCGCCGTTTCGAGCTCGCCGGGGGTGACGAACTTGTCCCAGCGATGCGTCCCGCGCGGCAGCCAGCGCAAAATATATTCCGCCCCGACGATGGCGAGCGCGAAGCTCTTCATGGTGCGGTTGATCGTTGCCGCGACGAACATGCCGCTGGGCTTCACCATCTCGCCGCAGCGGCGCACGAAGAGATCGACATCGGTGACATGCTCCACCACTTCCATGGCGAGCACGATGTCGAAGCGTTCACCTGCGTCGGCCAGGCTCTCGGCGGTCGTCGCCCGATAATCGATCGACAGGCCTTGCTGCGCGGCATGGCTGCGGGCGACCTCGATATTCGCCGTTGCCGGATCGGCGCCGACCATCGACGCGCCGAGCCGGGCCAGCGGTTCCGACAGGATGCCGCCGCCGCAGCCGATATCGAGAATGCGGAGCCCGGCAAGACAGCCCGTTTGCTTCGGGTCACGGTTAAAATGCGCCGCCGCCTGGTCGCGGATATAGGCGAGCCGGACCGGATTGAGCCTGTGCAACTGCGTCATCGGGCCGCGCTCGTCCCACCATTGCGCCGCGAGTCGTTCGAATTGATCGACTTCGGCGCGGTCAATGGTCGAGTCGTGGGACGCGTTTACCATGGGCAGATTCCACCGTTGATTGAGCTCGACGTAAAGCAGCTTTCCGACCGCCTTGCGGAATACCGATTTTGCGATGTTTCAGCCCTTCGTCCAGTCCAATCCCGGCGGCGCGCCGCTCGGCAAAGGCTAGCAGATTTCATATTCAGTTCGGCGAAATTGCTGCTAGGCTCATTGCGGCCGACAAGAAGCCGAAACAAGAAAAAAGTCACCAGGGAGGAAACGATGAAGAAAGCTGCTACCTTTGCGGCAATCGCCGCGTTGGGCTTTGGATTGGCGCTCGCTGTGCCGGGCACCGCCTCAGCCCAAACCCGCGTTCTGAAAATGCAGTCGTCATGGCCGGCCAGCCTGACGCTGCACGAGCAATTCGTGTACTGGGCCGACCGCGTCGATAAATTATCGGGCGGCACGCTCAAGATCGAGGTGATGCCTGCCGGTCAGGTGGTCCCCGCGTTCGAAGTGCTTGAAGCCACGCACAAGAAAGTGATCGACGGCTCGCATACCTGGGCCGGCTACTGGACCGGCAAGAACAAGGCCTCGATCCTGTTCACCGGCGGTCCCGGCGGCACCTTCGGCATGGATTTCATCGATGCCATGGGCTGGATGTATCACGGCGGCGGCTGGGACCTTTATCAGGAATTCTACCAGAAAGAGCTCAAGCTCAACCTGGTGGTGTTCCCGATCCTGCCGGCCGGCCCGCAAGCCTTCGGCTGGTTCAGCAAACCGATCCAGACCATCGCCGACATGAAGGGCATGAAATGCCGCCAGACCGGCATCGCCGGAGAAATCTGGAAGAATCTCGGATTCACCGTCGTCAACATGCCCGGCGGCGAAATCATTCCGTCGGCGCAGCGCGGCGTCATCGATTGCGCCGAATGGGTCGGCGGCGTCGAGGATCTGCGGCTCGGCTTCCACAATGTGTGGAAGTATCACTATTCACCGGGCGTGCATGAGAACACCACGATCGGCGAGCTCGTGTTCAACGGCGACGTGTGGAAGAGCCTCAAGCCGCAGGAGCAGGAATGGATCAAGTCCGCCGCCAATGAGGCGTTCCTGATCTGGTGGGCGAAGTGGCAGAAGCAGAATGCGGAAGCCTTGAAGGAACTGCAGGAGAAGCACGGCGTGCAGGTGCTCACCACGCCGCCGGAAATCCTGCGTGAATTCCTCAAGGGTTGGGATCAGCTGGCCGCGGAAGAATCGAAGAAGAATCCCTTCTTCAAGAAAGTCCTCGAGTCGCAGAAGGCTTATGCGAGCCTCGTCGTGCCGATGAAGCGCGCGTACTTCCCGCCCTACTCGTTCGTCGCCAACCACTATTTCCCGCCGAAGAAATAGTTCGCACGAGTTACGGAAGAGGCAGCAAAAGCCGCTGCCTCTTCCGGCCGCCTGCGATCTGATCAAGGTCGGAAATCTGGCACCGCGAGCGAAGGGGAAGCGCTCATGGCGAATCCATCACCATACCTGCTGTCCGTCATCCGGACGATCGACTGGTTCACGGACCGGACCGGGTTGATCATCGCATGGCTGTCGATCCCGCTCGTGGCGACCGTCGCCTACGAAGTGGTCGGCCGTTACCTATTCAACGCGCCGACGTCGTGGGCCTACGACGTCACCTACATGGCCTACGGAACGTTGTTCATGCTGGGCGCGGCCTACGCGCTGCACAAGGGCGCGCATATCCGCACTGACTTTTTCTGGGAGCAATTCTCGATCCGCAAGAAAGGCTGGATCGACAGCGTTTCCTATCTCCTCTTCTTCTTTCCCGGCCTGATGATCCTGTTTTGGCTCGGGCTCGGGGAAACGCTCTATTCGTGGCGGCTCGGCGAGGTCGCCGACCAGACCCCGTGGCGCCCGATTCTGTGGCCCTACAAGGCGGTCGTTCCGCTCGCCTGCCTGCTGCTGATGATCCAGGGCGTCTCGGAGTTGATCAAGAGCCTCTACATGGTGCGCTACGGCATCGAGCTCGAACATAAAGAGAAGGTGGAGATATGACCGCCGAAGCACTGCTCGGCCTGATCATGCTCATCGTGCTGATGGGCGCGATCTTCATCGGCGTGCCGATCTCCTTCACGCTGCTCTTTCTGGCGCTGACATTCGGCTATTTCGGCATGGGCGACGTGGTCTTCGACCTCGCCTATCTGCAGATTTTCGGTTTGATGAAAGAAGAGCTGCTGGCGGCCGTCCCGCTCTTCGTGTTCATGGGCTTCATCACTGAACAGGCTGGATTGATGGAACGGCTGTTCCGCGCATTCCGCCTCCTGCTCGCGCCAGTGCGCGGCGCCTTGTTTCTCGTCGTCATCCTGACCTCGACCGTCTTCGCAATGGCGACCGGAATCGTCGGCGCGGCCGTGACCGTGCTCGGCATCATGGCCTCGCCGATCATGAACCGGTCCGGGTATGACGCAAAACTGTCCGCCGGCACCATCACCGCGGGCGGCACGCTCGGGATTCTGATCCCGCCATCAGTCATGCTGGTGGTCATGGGTCCGGTGCTGGGCGTCTCGGTCGCGGACCTCTACGCTGCCGCGTTCGGCCCCGGCTTCCTGCTCGCCAGCATGTACATCGCCTACCTGATGATACGCAGCTTCATCAACCCGAAGCTCGGGCCGCCGGTGCCACTCGACGAGCGCGTGCATTCGCTTCCCAGCATGCTGGGCGAAGTGGCGATCGGCACACTGCCGCTGCTCGCACTGATCACCGCGACGCTTGGATCGATCCTCGCCGGCTTCGCGACGCCGACGGAAGCCGCCGGCGTCGGAGCGGCGGGCTCACTGCTCCTGATGGTCGTTTATGGGCGCTTTTCGATGGCGGCCCTGCAGCGCGCCTTGCTGGCAACGATGGCGACCTCGAGCATGGTGCTCCTCCTGGCGTCGACCTCCAACATCTTCGGGGCCGTGTTCGCGCGGCTTGGCACCGCGAACTGGATCACGAACGCGCTTCTGTCGTTTCAACTGCCGCCGACCGTGATGCTGTTGCTCATCCTCGTACTGATCTTCCTGCTCGGCTGGCCGTTCGAGTGGCCGGCGATCGTCCTCGTTTTCCTGCCGATCTTCTATCCCGTGGTCGCGGCGATGAAGATCGACCTGATCTGGTTCGGGGCGCTGGTTGCAGTGACATTGCAGACGGCCTTCCTGTCGCCGCCGGTCGCGATGTCGGCCTATTATCTCAAACAGGTGGTGAAGGGCTGGAGCCTTGCGACCATCTATGCCGGCATGTTCCAGTTCATGATTCTGCAGGTCGTCGCCATCGGTCTGTTGGTGGCATTTCCGCAGATCGCGACCTGGTTTCCGGCAAAACTGCAAGAAATCGCCCGCTCGCAGCCGATCCCGGAGGAATACAAGAAAATCCTCGAGCAGCAGCGCAGCGCGCCGTCGCTCGAGGACGAGGATTGGGGCAAGCGATAACGCCACCGGCGCGCTCGTCGTTATCCGAATATCGGGACCGGGTTCGGATGGCGCGCGGTTGCGGGCGCGCCACCTCGCGGCTATGAATACGCCCCTTTCGCGCCAGCCCACACCGTTTCCGGGGTTTTCAAGAATTCAATGGCTCGTCTTGTGATGAAATTCGGCGGCACTTCCGTCGCCGATATCGAGCGGATCCGCAACGTCGCCCGCCACGTCAAGCGTGAGGTCGATGCCGGGCACGAGGTGGCCGTGGTCGTGTCCGCGATGTCGGGCAAGACCAACGAGCTCGTGGCCTGGTGCGGCGAGGCCTCGCCGCTTCACGATGCGCGCGAATACGACGCGGTCGTGGCCTCCGGCGAACAGGTCACCGCCGGCCTTCTCGCCATCGTGCTGCAATCCATGGGCGTGACCGCCCGCTCCTGGCAGGGCTGGCAGATCCCGATCATCACCTCGCACGCGCATGGCGCGGCGCGCATTCTCGACATCAACGGTACCGAGTTGGTCAAGCGCTTCAAGGAACGCAAGGAAGTCGCGGTGATCGCCGGCTTCCAGGGCATCCACAAGGAGACCGGCCGCGTCACGACACTCGGGCGCGGCGGCTCGGACACCTCGGCGGTCGCGGTCGCGGCCGCGGTCCAGGCCGACCGCTGCGACATCTACACCGACGTCGACGGCGTCTACACCACCGACCCGCGTGTCGTGCCGAAGGCGCGCCGGCTAGACAAGGTCGCGTTCGAGGAAATGCTGGAACTCGCCTCGCTCGGCGCCAAGGTGCTGCAGGTGCGCTCGGTCGAGCTCGGCATGGTTCACAAGGTCCGGATTTTCGTGCGGTCGAGCTTCGAGAAGCCCGAGGACATCGATCCGATGTCCAATCACCCGCCCGGGACGCTCATCTGCGACGAGGAGGAAATCGTGGAACAACAGGTTGTGACCGGCATCGCCTTCTCCAAGGACGAAGCGCAGATTTCCATCCGCCGCGTGCAGGACAAGCCCGGCGTCGCCGCCGCGATCTTCGGCCCGCTCGCGGAAGCCAGCATCAATGTCGACATGATCGTGCAGAACGTCTCCGCCGACGGAAAGACCACCGACCTCACCTTCACCGTGCCGGCGGCCGACTATCAGCGCTCGATGGACGTGATCGGCAAGGCCAAGGACGCGATCGGCTTCGATCGCGTCGACGGCGCGAGCGACGTCGCCAAGGTCTCGGTCATCGGCATCGGCATGCGCAGCCATGCCGGCGTCGCGGCACAGGCGTTCAAGGCGCTGGCGGAGCGCAACATCAATATCCGCGCGATCACGACCTCCGAGATCAAGTTCTCGGTGCTGATCGACGCCGCCTATACCGAGCTCGCGGTGCGCACGCTGCACGCGCTCTACGATCTCGACAAATAATCGCGGCGGCGGAACGATGCCGCCCTTAACCAGCTATTCGCAGCGGTTCGAAGATCTCTATCTCGGCTGCTGCTTTCCGGACCAACGCGACGGCTTCTATATCGACATCGGCGCCGGGCATCCGGTTTACGACAACATTTCGTTTGCGTTTTATCTCCGCGGCTGGCGCGGCATCGCGGTCGAACCCAATCCGTGGCTGTCGCAGCTCGCTCACGGCGTGCGACCGCGCGATCGCAATATCCGGTCGCTGGTCGGCGCAAGTGAAGGGACGGCATCCTTTCATCTTGTGAACGAGTTCCACGGCCTCTCGACCATGATCGCGGATCATGCGCGCAAGGCCGAAAGCGAATTCGGCAAGGCCTCGCAAACCATGAGCATGCCGATAACCACGCTGAAAGCGCTCTGCGAACAACGCGCGCCGGCGTCGTTCGAATTCCTCAAGATCGATGTCGAGGGGGCCGAAGACGATGTGATCCGTGGCGGCGACTGGAAACACTTCCGCCCCCAAGTCGTGGTGATCGAGGCGCTCGCGCCCTATTCGCTCGCGCCGGCCTGGGATTCGTGGGAGCCGGTCCTGACCCGGCACAGCTATCGCTATGCGCGCTTCGACAGCCTCAACCGCTATTACGTCGCCGAGGAAGAGAGCGAGATCATGCGCGCTCTCACCGCCGCCCCCCGACACCTTCGATGCCGTACTGTTTCGCGACATGCAGCCCGCGCTTGACGCGGCGAGCCATCCCGACCACCGGCTGGCGCAACTCCTGGCCAAGGTCGACATGGTCCGCCTGCCGCTGATCGAGCGCGAGACGCTGGTTGCCTTGTTAACAACGGATCTGCCGGCCGAATCACTCGGAAAGACCGCCACCGAGGCGGATATCGCCGCGGCGGCCGAGCGCTTGTTTGGACATATTCCGCAATCCGAATGGCTCAGCGAATTGCGGCAGCCGCACGCCACGATTCGGGACGTCTATGCGCAACTCGTGGAAACCGACCGTTTCCGAACCGCCTGTGGACGCATCAGTGCCAGCTATGCGTGGTGACCCGCGGCCGTTGTCAGACCACGTTTGTTTGTCTTGCGGCTGACGTCTGGCATTGGCTATAGCCCTTGGGTGTAAGCCACGGCGGGCGAGCTGGCGTTCGCAAGGCATAGCGGCCAAAAGGCCCATTTTAAGGACGTTGAGCCATGCGTGGCGCGCTTGGCGGTCCGCGCGTGCTGCTCCGCCGCCTCCGCGAGGTGATGGCGGAGCCGGTCAGCGCGCAGGAGCGCCTCGACAAGATCGTTGTCCTGATCGCCGCCAACATGGTGGCGGAGGTCTGCTCTGTCTACGTGCTGCGCGTGGACGGAACGCTCGAGCTATACGCCACCGAGGGCCTCAAGCGCGAAGCCGTCCACTTGACCGTGATGCGCACCGACGAAGGCCTCGTCGGCCTTGTCGCGAGCCAGGCCAATCCGATCAACCTGCAGGACGCGCAATCGCATCCGGCCTTCTCGTACCGGCCGGAAACCGGCGAGGAAATCTACCACTCATTCCTCGGCGTGCCGATCCTGCGCGCCGGCAACACGCTCGGCGTGCTCGTGGTCCAGAACCGCGCGCACCGCACCTACTCGGAAGAAGAAGTCGAGGCGCTGCAGACGACCTCGATGGTGCTCGCCGAGATGATCGCGTCCGGCGAATTGTCGGCGCTGGCGCTGCCGGGCGCCGAGCCCGCGGTGCATCCGCGCCGGATGGTCACGGGCGTCGCACTGTCGGAAGGCATCGCGCTCGGCCATGTCGTGCTGCATGAACCGCGCGTCACCATCACGAATTTCATCGCCGACGACGTCCAGAAGGAGCTTAAGCGCCTGGACGACGCGATCGACACCTTGCGCACCGACGTCGATTCCATGCTCGACCGCGGCGAGGTCTCCGACGGCCAGGAATCGCGCGAAGTGCTCGAAGCCTACCGCATGTTCGCGCATGACCGCGGCTGGCTCGACCGCATGCGCGAGGCGGTGTCGAGCGGCCTCACCGCGGAAGCCGGCGTCGAGCGCGTGCAATCCGACACCCGCGCGCGCATGCTGCGTGCAACCGACCCTTATTTGCGTGAGCGGCTGCACGATCTCGACGATCTCGCCAACCGCCTGATGCGCCAGCTGATGGGACTCGATCACGCGCCGCGGCGCGATCAATTGCCCGACAATGCGATCCTGGTTGCGCGCGCGATGGGCCCTGCCGCGTTGCTCGACTACGACCGCAAGCGCCTGCGCGGCCTTGTGCTGGAGGAAGGCGGGCCGACCTCGCATGTCGCGATCGTCGCGCGCGCGCTCGGCATTGCCGCGGTCGGCCAGATCGAGAATGCCACCGGGATCGTCGAGGCCGGCGACCCGATCATCATCGACGGGGGCAGCGGCGAACTCTATGTCCGCCCGCCGCAGGACATCGAGAATGCCTATGCCGAACGCGTCCGCCTGCGCGCACGGCGGCAGGAGCAATATCAGGCGCTGCGCGACAAGCCTTGCGTCACCAAGGACGGAAAGAACGTCTCGCTGATGATCAATGCCGGCCTGCTCGTCGACCTGCCGCATATCGAACATACCGGCGCGGCCGGCATCGGCCTGTTCCGCACCGAATTGCAGTTCATGGTCGCGACCGCGATGCCGCGCATCGGCGAGCAGCTTTCGCTCTATCGCGCCGTGCTCGACGCGGCCGGGAAAAAGCCGGTCACCTTCCGCACGCTCGATATCGGCGGCGACAAGGTGCTGCCCTACATGCGCAGCCTGGAAGAGGAAAATCCTGCGCTCGGCTGGCGGGCGATCCGGCTCGGCCTCGACCGTCCCGGCCTGATGCGCAGCCAGATCCGCGCGCTCCTGCGCGCATCGAGCGGGCGCGCACTCAAGCTGATGTTTCCAATGGTCGCCGTGGTCGATGAATTCGACCAGGCCAAGGCGATGGTCGAAAACGAGCTCACGCATCTGCGGCGGCACGGACATGGCTTGCCGGAACGCGTCGAGGTCGGCGTGATGGTGGAGGTACCCTCGCTCCTGCTCCAGCTCGACGAGCTCCTCCCGCGTGTCGACTTCCTCTCGGTCGGATCGAACGACCTCGCGCAGTTCCTCTACGCGGTTGACCGCGGCAACACCCGCGTCGCCGACCGTTTCGATGTCATCTCCGCCCCGATGCTGCGGGCGTTGCGGGACATCTCCGACACGGCCCACAAGCATAAAAAGCCGGTCACGCTGTGCGGCGAAATGGCGTCGAAGCCGATCGGCGCGCTGGCCCTCGTCGCACTCGGCTATCGCTCGCTCTCACTCACGCCATCCGCGATGGGGCCGGTCAAGGCCATGATCCTCGATCTCGATGCGGGGAAGGCCGAAACGATGCTGCGCCCGCTGCTCGACAAGCCGTCCGGCTCGGTCTCGATCCGCAAGCAGCTCGAAGAATTCGCCGCCGCCGAAGGCCTGCAACTGTAAGACCATGCTGCCGGAAGCAAAACTCGATACCCTGCTCGCCCGCCACGCCGAGGTCGAAGCCGAATTGTCGCGCCAGCTTGCCGGCGATGCCTTCGTCAAGCTGTCGCGCGAATTCGCCGAGCTCTCGCCCATCGTCGAGACGGTGAAGGCCTATCGCGCGGTCGCAAACGAAATCGCCGATCTCGACTCGATGATCGCGGATTCCGCGACCGGCGCGGAGATGCGCCAGATCGCGGAAGCCGAGCTGGTCGAACTGAACGCGCGCCGCGACAAGCTGGAACAGGAGATCCGCGTCCATCTCATCCCGAAAGACGCGATGGACGACCGCAACGTCATCCTCGAAATCCGCGCCGGCACCGGCGGCGACGAGGCCTCGCTGTTCGCCGGCGTGCTGTTCCGGATGTATGAGCGCTATGCCGCCAAGCAGGGTTGGAAGACCGAAGTCGTGTCTGAAAGTCCGGGCAGCGTCGGCGGTTTCAAGGAAGTCGTCGCCGAGATTCGCGGCCGCGGTGCCTTTTCGAAGTTGAAATTCGAATCCGGCGTGCATCGCGTGCAGCGCGTGCCGGACACCGAGGCCTCCGGCCGCATCCATACTTCCGCCGCGACCGTCGCGGTCCTGCCCGAGGTCGAGGATGTCGACGTGCAGATCAACGAACAGGACCTGAAGATCGATACGCTACGCGCCAGCGGCGCCGGCGGCCAGCACGTCAACAAGACCGAATCCGCGATCCGGATCACGCACATGCCTACGGGAATAGTGATCGCCATGCAGGAAGACCGTTCCCAGCATCGCAACAAGGCCAAGGCGATGGCGGTGCTGCGCGCGCGGCTTTACGAGCATGAGCGCGAGAAGCGCGACGCCGCGCGCTCGGCCGATCGGCGCGATCAGATCGGCTCCGGCGACCGCTCCGAGCGCATCCGCACCTACAATTTTCCGCAGGGACGCGTCACCGATCACCGCATCAACCTGACGCTCTACAAGCTTCCGCAGGTGATCGAGGGCGAGGCGCTCGGCGAGATCATCGACGCGCTCGTGACCGAGAACCAGGCCGCGCTGCTCGCGGCGCAAACAGGCACGTCATGACGATGGCGGAAAAGCTCTCCGCCGGAGTGAGCGTGATGCAGGCGCGGCGCCTGCTCGCCGGGCTGTTGCGCCGAGATGGCATCGAATCAGCCGATCTCGACGCGCGCCTTCTGATCGGCGCCGTGCTGGCGATCGATCATGCTACCCTTGCAAGTCAATCAGACCGAACGTTGTCAGCGGCGGAGGCGCAAGCCGTCAGCGCCTTCGCAACGCGTCGTCTCAACCGCGAGCCGGTGGCGCGCATCGTCGGGCGCAAGGAATTCTGGAGCCTGCCGCTGCGCCTCTCGCCGGCAACACTCGTGCCGCGGCCGGAGACCGAGACGGTCGTCGAAGCCTCCCTCACCGCCTTCCACGATCGCCGGAACGCTACGCTGCGCATCGCCGATCTCGGCACTGGTTCCGGCGCGATCCTGCTCGCGTTGCTGCGCGAATTGCCAAACGCGTTCGGCGTCGGAACCGATCGCAGTACAGATGCCATCGCGACGGCGCGCGGCAATGCAACCGATCTTGGCCTTTCGGATCGCGCGGTTTTTGCAGCCTGCGACTATTCCTCGGCGCTCGCCGGTTCCTTCGATCTGATCGTTTCCAACCCTCCTTATATTCCGAGCGCGGATATCGAGCACTTGCCGCTCGATGTCAGACGGCACGATCCGCGCCTCGCCCTTGACGGAGGGGCGGACGGCCTTGCGGCCTATCGCGCGATCGCCGCGGATGCACGCCGCCTGCTTGCCCCCCGCGGCATATTGGTGGTCGAACTTGGCGCCGGGCAACTTGCAGCCGTTTCGAACGTTATGGCTAACGCGGGTCTTGGACCGGTCGGGCCGGTCCGGCCCGATATTGCAGGCATCCCGCGCGCACTGACCCTTACGGTTTTGTCATGATCCGGACGCATTCCGGAGGCGCAAAAAACCACTTGGAATGTGGAACAAGACCGACTAGTTTCTGCTCACGAAATCGACCCGAAGGCCGCCGCGACGAGGCCCGGAGCATGGCTCCGAGAGGCTGCGGCGGACAAGGCGAAAGCCGCGGTCCAGATCGGACGAAACAAGTCGAACGAAACAGATCGAACGAACACACGGGTTGCCGATTTTGATCGGAATGCTTCACCGCTTGAGCGGAAAAGCGAAGCAAAGGCGCGGTTGAGCGCCCTACGGGGTATCAAGGTCAAGCGATGTAAAGCGGTGAATAACCGACGGCGCTGGTCGGCTCTCTTTCGAGAGGTCGGATGGGTCGGTGTGTTGCGAAAAGCACCGCGTATTCTGCGAATGAAGGTTTTGGTTTCTGAAGTCTCGATACTGAAGTGAAAGCAAACGGCGGGACACCGCCATCAACAAGGGTTGGCGAAAAGGCTATGAGGAACGGTCAGAACAAGCACCATCGCATGCGGGGTCGCAATCGTGGGGGCGGCGGCGGCGGAGGCAAGAATCACAATCCGCTGACGCGCGTCTACGAATCGAACGGGCCCGACGTGAAGATTCGCGGTACCGCCAACCATGTCGCCGAGAAATACATTCAGCTCGCCCGCGACGCGGGCGCCTCGGGCGACCCGGTCGCGGCTGAAAACTACTATCAGCACGCGGAGCATTATTTCCGACTGATCGCGGCGGCGCAGGAACAGTTCCGGCAGAACCAGCCCCATCAGCAACAGCAACAGCCGCGCACCGACGGCACCGATCCGCGCACCGAAGACGGCTTTGACGACGGCGACGACGGCGGTGTGCAGCCGCAATCCGGCGGCGGCGAACCGCATTCCCCGCGCGAATTCCAGCAGCCTTATCAGCAGCGCGACTATCAGGGCGGCAACCAGCAGCCGCGCCAGCACCACAACAATCAGCCGCGCTACGATCGCCAGGATCGTCAAGACCGTCAGGACCGGCACGATCATCAACCGCGGCAAGATCACCAGCCGCGCTTTGACAATCGTCAGCCGCAGCAATCGGGCGGTTCGGAAGGCGACGTTTCGAGCCTGCCGTCCTTCATCACCGGCGGACAGCCGCAGCAGAATGCCGGCGGCAACGGCCACGAGTCGCAGGGCGACCGCTTCCGCGGCCGCCGCCGGCGTCATCACCGCGATATGCAGGGTGGGGCGCAGAGCGGCGCGCGGAGCGACGAAGGCCCGGATGAGGCCGCGCCGCAGCCGGAGCCGACCCAGACGCCGCAACCGAGCGAATAATCGGCCTTTGCTAGACTTGATTCGTTCGCGCGGCGCCGCCTGTTGACGGTGCCAGCGCGGGCTCGAGGCTCGGCACCAGCGCGCGCTTTTCGCGGCGCGCCGGGATCGCGCGATAGACCTGCTTGGTTGCTTCCACGATATGCACACCGGCGAACGGGGCCGACAGCGTCGCCCCCGTCCGTTCCCAGGCGACCGCCGTGCGCAGAAACCAGCCACGCGCGATCGGCGGCACATACAGCGCCTCGCCCCACCCATCCGGCGTGAACCAGGTTTCGCGCAAGATGTTCGTGATCTGCGCGCGCGAATAAGGCCGCCCGTAACCGAACGGCGTCGTGTCCGTGCGCGCCCATAAGCCCCGCCGGTTCGGGATCACCGCGAGCAATCGCCCGTTCGGGGACAGAACCCGCCACGCCTCGCGCAACAGCGCGATCGCGTCGTCGGCCATTTCAAGAGCATGCACCAACAGCACGCGGTCGACCGCGGAATCGGTCAGCGGCAATTCGGTGTCTTCCACAAGCGCGGCCAGCGCCGGCCGGCTCGAGGGCCATTTGATCACGCCCTGCGCCGCCGGCATGAAGGCCAGACAACGCTCCGCCTCCTCGCGAAACAGGCCGAGATAGGGCGTCGCATAGCCGATGCCGGCGAGCCGATAGCCGTGCAGGTCCGGCCAGCGCGCGCGGATGCCGCGGCCGATGAAGCGGCGGGCGACAATGCCGAGCCCCTGCGAATAGAAATTGCGAAGATCGACGACATCGAGCGACATGGCCAAAAACTACCATGATTGGTCGTGCTTTAAGACAACGAATGCATTTCTGATTAACGTCTTCGCAACGAAAGGCGGATGATAGCGTTACATCTGCCGGACGCACACCATTTCAAAAGGACTGACAGGACTGACATGGTTGCAAAAACTCATCTTTTCAATTGCCTCTCCGACAATTTCGGCGTGCTCATTCATGATCCGCAAACCGGCGCGACCGCGTCCATCGATGCCCCGGAAGCGGCGGCCGTGGACAAAGCACTGAAGGACACCGGCTGGACTCTGACCGATATCCTGGTCACGCACCACCACAACGACCACACGGCGGGCGTTGCCGAGCTGAAGCAAAGGCACAAATGCCGCGTGGTCGGCCCGACGAGCGACAAGTTCAAGGCTGTCGACGAAACCATCGGCGAAGGCGGCCGTGTGAAAGTCGGCGACCTCACCGCGCGCGTGCTGGAAACGCCCGGGCACACGCTCGACCACATCTGTTACATTTTCGATTCCGAGAAGATCGCGTTTCTGGCCGACACGCTGTTTTCCGTCGGTTGCGGCCGCGTGATCGAAGGCACCATGCCGCAGATGTGGCATTCGCTGTTGAAACTGCGTGCCCTGCCCGACGACATGACATTCCATTGCGGCCACGAATACACGCTGGCCAATATCAAGTTCGCGCTGACCATCGAGCCGGACAATCCCGATCTCAAGGCCCGCGCCACGGAGGCCGACGCATTGCGCGCGGCCGGCAAGCCGACGCTCCCCTCCACCATCGGCTCGGAAAAGAATACGAATTGTTTCCTGCGCGCGGATGTGCCGTCCGTCGCCGCAGCTGTGGGCCTGGCCGGCAAGAGCGCGGAAGAGGTGTTCGCCGAAATCCGCACCCGCAAGAACAAGTTCTGATCTGCCGATGGCACCGACCGCCGCCGACATCATCCGGATGCTCGAATTAAAGCCGCATCCGGAAGGCGGGCATTACCGCGAGACCTTCCGCGATCCGCGCGTCGATGCCAGCGGACGCGCCGCCTCGACCGCGATCTATTTCCTGCTCGCGCGCGGCGAGCGATCGCACTGGCATCGCGTCGACGCGGTCGAGATCTGGCATTGGCATGCCGGCGCGCCGCTTGAACTTTCGATCGCGGGCCACGGCACGAACACGACAATCACGCTCGGTCCCGATCTCGCCGCGGGCGAAGTGCCGCAAGGAATCATTCCAGCCGGACATTGGCAGGCCGCGCAAACGCGTGGCGACTGGACACTGGTCGGTTGCACGGTGTCGCCCGGTTTCGAATTCGCAGGTTTCGAGTTCGCGCCGAGAGGCTGGGAGCCGGGGTAGATACGTCCGGGCGCACGCTCACGGTGCCAAACGTGAGAGCGTGACCCCTCACCCGACACTGAAGGTCACTTCCCTCGCCCGAAGATCATATCCCGTGCCGCGATCAGTCCCCCGCCCGCGATCAAGGCGGCCGCGAGCGCGAGCGACAAGGTCGACTCGGCATAGCCGGCGAGCACCAGGAAAAGGGTCGAGAGCACCGGCGCCGCGTAGGATGCGGCGCCCAGAAAGCGGATGTCACCGCGCTTCATGCCGATGTCCCAGACATAGAAGGCGGCGCCGACCGGACCGAGGCCCAGCGCCAGCACAGCCAGCCATTCGCCGGCCGAGGCCGGCCAGACCGTCGTCTCGAAGATCAGGTGAAAGATCGCGCCCAGGAGAGCGGTCGCCAGACAAAAGCCGGCCACCGCATCGGTCGGCACGGCGGCGAAGCGGCGCGACAGCACCGAATAGATCGCCCAGACGAACGCGGCGACAAAGGCCGCGCAATAGCCGGGGATGAATTCGCCCCCGAAGCCAAGCTGTGCGCGGCCGGCGACCAGCACGATGGTGCCGATCAGGCCGAGCACCGCCCCGATGACATGATGGGCTTTCAGTTTCTCCCCCGGCAGGAAGGCCGAGAACAGCACGATCAAGAGCGGCCAGAGATAATTGATCAGACCCGATTCAGCCGGAGGCGCGAGGCGCAGCGCGAAGAAATAAAGCGCGTGATAGCCGAACAGGCCGAAGATTCCGAGCGCCCAGACTTCCGGAGACTGGCGCAAGGCGGCCGCCGCGCCTTTCCGGAAGATCCAGGATACGGCGCCGAGCAACCCGCCGATCGCAAAGGTCATCGCCGCCAGCTGGAACGGCGGCACCTTGCCCGACGCCGCGGTGAGCAGCGCGAGCAACGACCACATCAGGATGGCGGTGAAGCCGATCAATGTCGGACGGGCACTGGAGGACACTGTCGGACCTTCCGCGACTCTCTTTTTCGTCATACCCGGCCTTGCGCCGGGCATCCCCGTCTTGCCACAAGCATAATGATTGTCCTCATGCTGAGGAGCGCGTTAGCGCGTCTCGAAGCATGAGGCCTGAATCGGGGCCGCCTGCATCCTTCGAGGCTCGCTTCGCTCGCGCCTCAGGATGAGGCGGAGTGGTAGTTGCGCTCGCCTCACCGATCAATTCTCACGCCAGATATTGCCCGCCGTTGGCCGTGAGCGTCGCACCGGTGATGAAGCTCGACTCGTCGGCCGCAAGGAACACAACGCAGCGCGCGATCTCATCCGGCTCGCCGAGCCGGCCGACCGGTATCTGCGGCAGGATGTTTTTCTCGAGCACGTCCTGCGGCACGGCTTTCACCATTTCGGTCGCGATATAGCCCGGGCAGATTGCGTTGACGGTGATCCCGCTCTTGGCGCCTTCCTGCGCCAGCGCCTTGGTGAAGCCAATGTCGCCGGCCTTGGCGGCGGAATAATTCACCTGGCCCATCTGGCCCTTCTGGCCGTTGATCGAAGAGATATTGATGATGCGGCCGAATTTGCGCGCGCGCATGCCTTCGATCACCGGACGCGTCATGTTGAACAGCGAACCGAGATTGATGCTGATCACCGCGTTCCATTGCTCGGGCGTCATGCGGTGGAACATGGTGTCGCGCGTGATGCCGGCATTGTTGATCAGGACCTCGATCGGGCCGAGATCGGCCTCGACCAGTTTCAGGCCCGCGACGCAGGCGTCGTAATTCGACACATCCCATTTGTAGACCGGGATGCCGGTCGCGCTCTTGAATTTCTGCGCGGCCTCGTCGTTGCCGGCATAATTGGCCGCGACCTTGTATCCCGCCGCCTTGAGCGCCTTTGAAATCGCTTCTCCGATACCCCGTGTGCCGCCGGTGACCATTGCTACGCGCGACATGAGCCCGCCTCCCTACTTCTAGAACGCCGGATTTTTCCGGCTTTTGTTTTTTCACATTCCCAAAATGACGACGGCCGGGTCAAGCCCGGCCGTCACCGCATTTCGTTGTCCGCCTAAAGTCAGCGTTCGATGACTTTGCTTTGGTGCGTGTGCGCGCGGCTCAGCCGCGCTCCACGCACATAGCAATTCCCATGCCGCCGCCGATACACAAGGTTGCAAGCCCCTTCTTGGAATTGCGCCTCGCCATCTCGTGCAACAGCGTCACCAGAACACGCGCGCCGGAGGCCCCGATCGGATGGCCGAGCGCGATCGCGCCGCCATTGACGTTGACCTTGCCGGTATCCCAGCCGAGCTCCTTGTTGACCGCGCAGGCCTGCGCGGCGAAGGCCTCGTTGGCCTCGATGAGATCGAGATCCTCGGCCTTCCAGCCGGCCTTCTGCAGGGCCGTGCGCGAGGCCGGGATCGGCCCGGTGCCCATGATCGCGGGATCGACGCCGGCATGCGCCCACGACACGATGCGCGCAAGGACCGGACGGCCTTCCTTCTGGGCCTGGCTCGCTTTCATCAGCACGACCACCGCCGCGCCGTCATTGATGCCCGAGGCATTGCCGGCCGTCACCGAGCCTTCCTTGTCGAAGGCCGCGCGCAGCTTGCCGATCGATTCCATCGTGGTGCCGTGCTTCGGATACTCGTCGGCGTCAACCACGATGTCGCCCTTGCGCGTTTTCACGATGACCGGAACGATCTCGTCCTTGAACTTGCCGGCCTTCTGCGCGGCCTCGGCCTTGTTCTGCGAGCCGACCGCGAATTCATCCTGCTGCTGGCGCGTGATCTGCCATTGCTTGGCGATATTCTCCGCCGTGTTGCCCATGTGATAGCCGTTGAAGGCGTCCCAGAGGCCGTCCTTGATCATGGTGTCGATCATCTTGAGATCGCCCATCTTGGTGCCGTCGCGCAGATGCGCGCAATGCGGCGCCTGGCTCATGGATTCCTGGCCACCGGCAACCACGATCTCGGAATCGCCGTTGAGGATCGCCTGATAGCCAAGCGCAACCGCGCGCAGGCCCGACCCGCAAAGCTGGTTGACCCCCCAGGCCGGGCTTTCGACCGGAATGCCGGCACTGATCGAGGCCTGACGGGCGGGATTTTGCCCCTGCCCCGCGGTCAGGATCTGACCCATGATGACTTCCGACACCTTCGGCGCCTCGACGCCGGCGCGCTTGAGCGCTTCCTTGATGGCGGTCTTGCCCAGTTCGTGCGCGGGCACACTCGAAAAAGCGCCGTTGAAGGCCCCGACCGGCGTCCGCGCGGCGCCGACGATGACGATATCGTCTTTCATGGATAACACTCCTTATCGTGCGTGAACCTTCGATAGCACGGCCCAAACCGGCCGCAAATCGCTTCAGGCGCCTCCGTCATGCGACGGGGTGCCCTGCATAAAACGGTGGCCGGTCCTTTACAAAACGCCTATTTTATCTCCAGCATCCAGTCCGGAGCCGTGCGGCGTCCTGTAAACGAGTGACCATGACCAAATCCGAAGAACCGATCACTATCAAGAAATATGCGAACCGGCGTCTCTACAATACCGGGACTAGCACCTATGTGACGTTGGAAGACCTCGCAACGATGGTGAAGGACGGCGACGATTTCGTCGTGTTCGACGCCAAAACCGGCGAAGACATCACCCGCGCGGTCCTCGCCCAGATCATTTTCGAGCAGGAAAACAAGGAAGGCGGGCAGAACCTCCTCCCGATCAATTTCCTGCGCCAGCTCATCCGCTTCTACGGCGACAGCATGCAGATGCTGGTCCCGCGCTATCTCGAAGTGTCACTGGAATCGCTGACCCGGGAACAGGAAAAGTTCCGCAACCAGATGGCGCAGGCCTTCGGCGCGACCGGCTTCGGCCCGCTCGAGGAACAGGTGCGCCGGAACATGGAAATGTTCGAGAAGGCGTTCGGCATGTTCGCGCCGTTCGCCCGCAGCAAGGAAAACGCCTCCCCGTCGTCCGACAAGCCGGCCGAGCCGTCCGGCGACATCGACAGCATGAAGCGTCAGCTTGAGGAGATGCAGAAGCGTCTCGACAAGATGACCGAGACCGACAAGTAGACCGATTTAGGCTGAAATCGCGGGCGTTGCGCAAGACGCGGACGCCTCGCCGCGGGGCCATGGCTTTTCGATCGTGGCGCGGCCGATCAGCGCGCCCTGCAGATAATCACAGCCCCAGGAGGCGAGGATCGCCGCCGCCGGCTCGTCCTGCACCCATTCCGCGACCGTCTCGATGCCCAGCCGCTGGCCCAACTCGATGAGGGTGCGCACGAAGGTGCGGTCGTCCTCCGAGCGCGTCAGATTTTCCACATAGGCGCCGTCGATTTTCACGATATCGACGCCGAGCTTGCGCAGGTTGCGGAACGAAGTGTAGCCGGCGCCGAAATCGTCGATCGCAATCCGGCAGCCAAGATCCTTCACACGGGTCACGAAGCCGCGCGTATCGTCAATGTCGTGGATCGCCGCCATTTCGGTGATTTCCACGATCAGGCGCTGCGCGACATCGGGATGACTGCGCAGGAGTCCGCCAAGCCGCGTCCACCAGTCGGGATCGGTGGTCGAGGCGGGAGAGACATTGAGGCTCGCGCGAATATCCGGATGAGCCGCGAGCTCGTCGATGACAAGCTCCAGCACGCGATGATCGAGCAGCCGCACGAGGCCGAGACGCTCGGCAACCGGGATGATCTCGCTTGCAGGGATCACCGAGCCGTCGGCGCGCATGATCCGCATCAGGCATTCGTAAAAGGCGGTCTGCCGGTCCTGCGTACCGACCACGGGCTCGTAAGCCAAAAGGATGCGGCGGTCGTTCAGCGCGGTCACGATCTTGTCGGTCGAACGGACATTCTCCTGGCGCAGGGCGTCGCGTTCGATATTCGGCTGGTAGGCGAAGAACGAACCGGGCCGCTTGGCCTTGGCGCGATCGAGCGTTTCCTGCGCGCGGGAAAGGATTTCATGGACGCTGCGCGCGTGGCGCGGCGCGCTGACGCCGCCCATGGTCGCGGTGACGGCGACCGGGCCGACTTGCGTCATCACCACATTGTCGCGGATGCCGGCGAGGAAGCGATCGGCCGCGACCAGGATTTCCTCGGGCGCACAATTGCGCAGGATCAACCCGAACTTGTTGCCGGAGAAGCGGCCGAGACAATCCTCCGCCCGCATCTTGGTGCGCAGCCGCTTGGCGACGGCGCCAATGACCTCGTCGGCGACGTCGTAGCCATAGGCCTCGTTGATGCGCGCGAGATTGTCGATCGCGACCAGAAGGAAACCGCAGGATTGCCGCGAGCGGATCGCGTCCTGCAGCGTATTTTCCAGAATGGTCGAAAGGTGCCAGCGGTTGTTCTCGCCGGTCAGCCCGTCGAATTGAGACAGATAGGCAAGCTTCTGCTCGCGCGCATGACGTTCGTTGATGCAGCGGATCACGCCATGCGCGCGCGCCGGGCGGTCGTCGGCGCCGGCGAACCAGCGTCCGGTGTCCTCGATCCAGTATTTTTCCGAGCGCGGCGCCGAGCGCAGGCAATATTCGATTTGATAAGGGACGCCCTTGCCGTCGTCCTCGGCGGTCGAATTCATCACGGCATCGAAGCGGGTCTGCGCATTGCCGGGATCGAGCAGATTGGCGTAAGCGCGCCCGCTGGCGATCAGCGACGTATCGCGAATGCCGAGCACCTGCGCGGCGTTGGCGCACCAGGTGAGCGTGTCGGTCTCGATGCGCCAGTCATAGGCCGCTTCGCCGACCGAATGCAGGATCGCGCGATGATCGATCGGGGCGTGCGCGACCGGCGCGTCCGGGCCGGGCGCGGCAGCGTCCAAACGTTCTCGCTTTGCGCGGGCAGGCTTCTGTTTCTTGCTCGCCACAATCGACCCTTTTCGGGACTGCCGCGCCCGATCGGGAAGGCGGCAAACCGGCCCATAACCTATGACAGAAACTTAAAAAATCAGGAAAATCAGGCGTCTGCATTGCACGCGTTTTGTCCGTAAAAACGGCGATACTCCGGCACAGCGCTTGCGATCTCCCTGTCAGACGAGGACGACATGTCCCGAAATGACACAGGGAGCGGCGGCAATGACCGGATTCGAGGATAGCGCCAGGGACACCGCCACGCCGGGTTCGGCCTGCCGTGACCTCGTCGCGGTCAGCGTGGCGCCATCGCGAGACGAAGTCCGGCCGCGTGGACGCAGCCGTTCGTCCGCTGTTTTCCTCGCTCATCTGATCGCAACCGCGAAGGATTGTCCGCAGACGCGCGAAAAGCGCCGGCTTTCGCCCGGCGAGGCTTTGCGCCTTTACGGTGCAGTGCAGGCGCGCACGCAACCGAAGCGCGTGCGCCTCGTCTCGCTTTAGGAATTTTCAGACTTCAGTAACCGAGCGCGCAACCATCCTTGCGCGCATCCGAGCCGCCGATCAGCAGGCCCCGGTCCCAGTCGATCCGCACCGCCTGCCCGCCGCCGAGCGGGAGCGGTCGCACCGCGACGTCGTGGCCGCGGCTCTTTAATCCCTCGACGGCAGCCGCGGGAAGACCGCGCTCGATCATGGTCTTTTGCCCTTCGAAGAAACAGCGCGGCGCGTCGATCGCTGACTGCACATCCATGCCGTAATCGACGAGGTTCGAGACGAAATGCGCGTGCCCCATCGCCTGGTACGAGCCGCCCATCACGCCGAACGCCATCTCGCAGCGCTCGCCGCGCATCGCGAGCGCGGGAATGATCGTGTGCATCGGCCGCTTCTTCGGTCCGGCGCAATTGGAATGTTTCGGATCGAGCACGAAGCTCATGCCGCGATTGTGCAGCACGATGCCGGTCTTTTCGGTTGCCACGGCAGCGCCGAAGGCAACGAACAGCGAATTGATGACGGACACCGCATTGCGGTCGCGATCGACAACGGTAACCAACGTCGTGTCGCCGCGCGGGCCGGGGGCCTGCGGCAGGTCCGAGCGTTTGCTGCGGTCGATCCTGTCGGCGAGATCGGCGGCAAAGGTGCGATCGAGCAGACGCGGCACCGCCATGCGCATGAAGGCCGGATCGGCGATATGGGTGTCGCGCACGGCGTAAGCGAGCCGGCCGGCTTCGAGCGCGATATGCGCGCGCTCGGCGCCATAAGGATCGAGCGCGGCCATATCGAAGCGCTCGAGAATGTTGAGCAGCACCAAAGCGGCAAGCCCCTGACCGTTCGGCGGCAATTCGACAATGTCGAGACCGCGATAACCCGACGCGATCGGCGTTACCTCCTCGCCGCGATGGGCGGCGAAATCAGACGCAGTGAGCGTATTACCGCGCGGGGCGATGGTGTCGACGATGTCCTGCGCGATGTCGGTGTCGTAGAATTCACGCGATCCGTTTTTCGCGATCCGTTTGAGCGTCGCGGCGAGCGCCGGCAATTTGACGATGTCGCCGACCGCCGGCGGCTGGCCGCCGGGCAGGTAATGCGCCGTCGCACCTTTGTCTTTGCGCAGGCGCTCGGCGGCGAGCGACCAGTCGAGCGCGATGCGCGGCGCAATGGCGTAGCCTTCTTCCGCGCTGCGGATCGCGGGCGCCAGCGCCCGGTCGAGGCCGAAACGGCCATGGACTTTAAGGATCGTTTCCCAAGCATCGACCGCCCCGGGAACCGTGATGGCGTGGATGGAATCCTGCGGGATCGAGCCGGTCAGCCCTTCGGCCAGGAGCTTGTCGATATCCATCGCCGCGCCGGTGCGGCCCGAGCCGTTATAGCCCCAGACCGGCGCGCCCGGCTTTGCGACCAGGCAGAAGCAATCGCCGCCGATGCCGGTCATCTGCGGCTCGATCACGCTCAAGAGCGCGACCGCCGTGATCGCGGCGTCGGCCGCATTGCCGCCGGCGCGCAAGGTCTCGATCGCGGCGAGGCTCGCGAGCGGATGCGAGGTCGCCGCCATGCCCTCGCGGGCATAGACGGGCGAACGGCCGGGCAAATGGAAGTCGCGACTCATGAAAAACTTTCGGATCGCACGCTTTACGAGCGGGTTATCTGATCCATGCCCTCAAGGCCGATATCGCGCTGCGCGGTGCGGATCGACACGGAGAAGCCGCCGACCACGTCGACGAACGCGATCACCACCATCAGCAGAAAGGTCGAGGTCGCCGCCCAGGGGACGATCATGAACTCGCCGACCATGACGATGAAAAGAATGAACGACAGGATGTGATCGACGATCGAACGCGTGCCGAGGCGGGTCGCTTTCAGGATTTCGACGAACAGGAGAAAGATCGACAGGATGATGAGGACGTCGCTCGTGGTGACATTGAGCGTCGCCTTCGACAGCATCGGAATCGTGAACAGCGTGTCGGAAAAGCCGGCACGGAACAGGAACGCGATCATGTTGTAGATCGCGAACGGAATGAGCAGGAGAGGAAAGCCAATGAGATACACGACATCCTCCCCCGTCGGTTTCCGCCTTAGCCTTCGACGTCGGCCTTCGCCTTGAGCACCTGGCGGCCCTTATACATGCCGGTCTTCAGGTCGATGTGGTGCGGGCGGCGCAGCTCGCCGGAGTCCTTGTCCTCGATATAGGTCGGCTGCTTGAGCGCGTCGGCCGAGCGGCGCATGCCGCGGCGGGACGGCGATGTTTTTCGTTTGGGGACAGCCATGGCATTGAACTCCTTGAAGAAAAAAGGGCCCGGCACGCGGGGCCGGACCGGCTATTCGGATTTGAGGGGCTTATAGAGGAAGCCCCTCGGCAGCGCTAGTGTCCCGGAATCCGAAGTTCGCCCCTGTTCGCAGCACCTTGGTAGCGAACTTCGGATTCCTAAGGGACACTGGCAGCTTATAAATTCTAATGCGGCTTAGGTTCAGAAGGCCCCTTTAAGAACTCACAGCCGGTTCCGAGGGCGTTCTGAACCGCCGCATTAGGGGGCTCGTCCCCTGCGGATACAAGCCGAAAGGCCGCCCGAACCCAAGGCACGGCGCTCGTAAACCGCGGCCAGGCGCCGGACCTGCGGGCCGGGCCGGCGGGCATTGCGGACCTTGGGGTTTGGCAGGATCGCGGCCAGCAAAGCCGCCTCGCCGTAGCCGAGCTCGCTCGCGGAGCGGCCGAAGGCGCGGCGGCTGCCGGCCTCGACGCCGAACTCACCATTCGGGCCCCATTCGGCGACATTGAGATAGAGTTCCATGATCCGCCGCTTCGGCAGGATCAGATCGACCCAGGCGCTGAGCGGAAATTCCAGCGCCTTGCGCACGTATGAGCGGCCCGGCCACAGAAAAAGATTCTTCACGGTCTGCTGCGTGATGGTGGAGCCGCCGCGCAAATCCTCGATATCCTCGGCGTCCTCGATCGCCTGGCGCAACTCGCTCCAGTCGATCCCGCCATGCGAACAGAAGCGCTGGTCCTCGGAAGCGATCACCGCGATCGGCACGGCGGACGAGATCGCCTCGAGCGGCCGCACAATGCGCTCGACACGCTGCCCGGTGAGATAACGCCACAGCATCGGCGTCGAGATCGGCGTGACGAACAGATAGAGCGGCGCGATCAGATAAGGCAGCAACAGGAGAATGATGATCGCGGTGCCGATCCGGTGCAGCCAGTTCGACCGCTTTGGGGGCGAGCCGAGATTGAAATAATCGAAATAGGACATCGGGCCCCGACCATGAGACGGCAATCTGCTTGTCCACTATCCCGCCATCAATGGAAATGGTGAGGCACGGTGCCTGGTCGCGCGCCGATGCCGCAGCCGCGGGCGCTTGCATTAACGCTTGTGAATCAAGGGGTTATTCTTAACCCTGAGGCCACGCCTATCCAAAACGTAACGTGCTTTCGGCCCCGATCGGCATTACATCTTCCGGCATATGATCGGGTCCCGCGCCATGCGCCGCCTTGCCACCATCGCCGTCGTTGCGGCGCTCTCGCTTGCGGCCATTCTGTATTTCGTCGGGGAATGGGGCGGCGCGCCGGCGGAAGGCGCCTATCGCCTCGCCAAAGCCGAGCGCGGCGAAGTCGTCGCCACCGTAAGCGCCACCGGGCCGATCAATCCGGTCGCAACCGTGATCGTCGGCTCGCAACTATCCGGACAAGTCGTCGAAATCCTCGCCGACTACAATTCGCAGGTGAAAGCCGAGCAGGTCGTGGCGCGGCTCAATTCCGATCAGATCCGCGCCAAGCTCGACGCCGCGCACGCCGATCTCGAGCAGATGCGCGCCAACCGGCAGGTGCAGCAAGGCATGATCGAGAAGGTCAAAGCGGAAACCGAAAAGGCGCGCGCGACGCAAGCCGACACGGAAGCGCAAGTCGCGCGCAACGAGGCGCTGCTGGCCGATACCGAGAAGAATTTCCAGCGCCAGAGCGAATTGCGTTCGCGCGGCTTCTCGGCCGAACAGACTTTCGACACCGCGCGCGCGACGCGCGACGCGCAGGCGGCGGCGCTCAATTCCGCGCGCGCGCAGGTCAATTCGGCGAAAGCCGCGATTCTCGGTCTCGCCGCCGACTTGCAGGTCGCCAATGCCAATCTCGCGGCCGTGACCGCGCAGATCGCGCAGCGCGAGGCCGCGGTGCGGCAGATCGCGGTTGATCTGCGCAACACCGAAATCAAATCGCCGGTCGACGGCGTCGTGGTCCAGCGCAATGTCGAGCTCGGCCAGACGGTCGCGTCGTCGTTGCAGTCGCCGATCTTGTTCCTTATTGCGAATGATCTGCACCGCATGGAGATCGCCGCCAATATCGACGAGACCGATGTCGGCCGCATCAAGCCCGGCCAGCGCGTCACCTTCACGGTGACCGCCTATCCCGGCCGCACCTTCGAGGGCAGCGTCAAGCAGGTGCGGCTCGGCTCGACGACCGTGCAGAATGTCGTGATCTACACCACCATCGTCTCGATCGAGAATCCGCGGCTCGAACTCCTTCCCGGCATGACCGCGAATTTGCGGATCGAGACCGACCGCCGCGAGAATGCCGTGCGCATCCCGAATGCCGCCTTGCGCTGGCGTCCGCCCTCGATCGTGCCGGATGCCGCGCCCGCATCCGCGCCCGAAGCGGCTTCGGCCGCTCAATCCGCACGCGGCAACGGCGCGATGCGCGTCACCGAATTCGTCGAGGCGGTCAAGACCGAGCTCAATCTCACCGCGGAGCAAACAAAAGACATCGACGCCGCGATCGGCGACATGCGCAAGAGCTTTGCCGGCAACGCGGGCGGCGAACCGGATGCGTCGCGGCGCGAGCGCGGCCATGCCGTGCGGCAGGATATTGAAGAACGCATCGCCGCGGTGCTGACCGCGGAACAGCGCGCGAAATTCGACGAGATCAGGAAGCGCTCGACTGCGCCCGGCGCCCGCACCGCGCAGATCGGTCGCGTGTTCGTCACCGGCCGCGACGGCAAGCCGCAAGGCGTGACGGTGCGCATCGGCGCGACTGACGGCGCGATGAGCGAAATCGTCTCCGGCCTCGAGGCCGGACGCGACGTCATTATCGGCGGAGGCCCGAAGGCGGATGCCGCAACGCGCAGGCCGCGCCTCGGCTTCTAGAGCGCTTTCATGTGGCGAACTGATGAAAGCGCTCTAGGTTTTACTGGTTCGCATTTCCGGACGGCGAAACTAGTGTGGTGGTTCAGAAGGTCCCTTGATCTCCGCGGCGAGTCCTAGAGGGACCTTCTGAACCAAAACCACACTAGAATCGTACGTTGCTAGTGTCCCTTGGAATCCGAAGTTCGCTACCAAGGGTGCTGCGAAACAAAGCGAACTTCGGATTCGGGACACTAGTCCCCACTTCGCCTGGAAATGCTCTGAAATGGCCCTTATCGAAATCGAGAAACTCACGCGCCTCTATCATCTCGGCGACGAGACGGTGCATGCGCTGCTCGACGTTGACCTGAAAGTCGAGACCGGTGAATTCGTCGCGGTGATGGGCCCATCCGGCTCCGGCAAATCCACCTTCATGAATGTAGTCGGCTGCCTCGACCGGCCGACCTCGGGCACCTACCGCCTCGACGGTGAAACCGTGTCCGCGATGAACGCGGACGCGCTGGCCGACGTGCGCAACCGCAAGCTCGGCTTCGTGTTCCAGCAATTCCATCTGCTCGACCGGCTCGACGCCATGGGCAATGTCGAATTGCCGATGATCTATGCCGGCGAGGACCGCGCGATCCGTCACCAGAAAGCCGCCGCCGCCTTGCGGCGCGTCGGCCTCGGCGAGCGGCTGCATCACCGGCCGACGCAACTCTCCGGCGGCCAGCAGCAGCGTGTCGCGATCGCCCGCGCCCTCGTCAACGCGCCGAAAATGCTGCTCGCCGACGAGCCGACCGGCGCGCTCGATAGCAAGACCTCGATCGAATTGATGGCGCTGTTCCAGCAGCTCAACCGCGAGGGCACGACCATTGTCGTCGTCACGCACGAACCGGATGTCGCCCGCTATGCCGCGCGCCTCGTCCGCTTCAAGGACGGCCGCGTCCTGAGCGACGCCAAGCAGCGCCCGGCCGATGCCGCCAAAGAACTCGAGGACTTGCAGAACGAAGCCGCACCTGAATTCGCGGGCGCAGCCGAATGACCTTGCTCGACGCCATCATCTCCGCGCTCGACGCGCTGCGCCTGCATAAATTGCGCAGCGCGCTGACCATGCTCGGCATCATCATCGGCGTCGCGGCGGTGATCGCGATGGTCGCCGTCGGCGGCGGCGCCCGCGAGCAGGTAGTGGCCCAGATCCGCAGCCTCGGCGCCAACCTCCTGATCGTGATGCCGGGCAACATCACGCAGGGCGGCGTGCGGCTTGGCAGCGGCGCGGCCTCGACGCTCACGGACGACGACGCCGCCGCGATCATGAAGGAAGTGCCGGGCGTGCAGGTGACCGCGCCTTACATGCGCGGCAGCGCGCAGCTGATCGCAAGCGGCATGAACTGGGCGACCGGCGTCTTCGGCGTCGATCTCGGATGGTTCGAGGCGCGCGAATGGGACGTCGATTCAGGCCGCGCGTTCGAGCCGGAAGAAATCTCGCGCGGCGCGCAAGTCGCGCTGATCGGCCAGACCGTGGCGCGCAATCTTTACGGCGGGCTCGATCCGGTCGGGCAGGAATTGCGCATCCGCAATGTGCCGTTCCGCATCGTCGGAATAATGGCGAAGAAAGGCCAGTCGACCTGGGGCCAGGACCAGGACGACATCGTGTTCGTTCCACTCAACACCGCGCGCCAGCGCGTGCTCGGCCGCAATCTGGCCAATGCGCGCGCGGTCGGCTCAATCTATGTGAAGGTGCGTGACGGCGAGAGCCTGAGCGTTGCGGAAGAAGACGTGAAGGCGCTCCTGCGCCAGCGCCATCGCATGCAGCCCGGACAGGACGACGATTTCTCGATCCGCAATCTCGCCGACATCGCCGCCACGCGCGAAGCCAGTGCCCGCACGCTGGCGCTTCTGCTTGCCGCCGTCGCCGGCGTCTCGCTTGCGGTCGGCGGCATCGGGATCATGAACATCATGCTCGTGTCCGTGACCGAGCGCACGCGCGAGATCGGATTGCGGCTCGCGGTCGGCGCGCGCCAGCGTGACATCCTGCGACAATTCCTGTTCGAGGCGACCGGGCTCGCGGCGATCGGCGGCGCCATCGGTGTCATGCTCGGCGTCGGCGCGGCGTATCTGATTTCAAATGCCGCCGGATGGCCGCTGCTGATCCAGCCGGAATCGATCGTGCTCGCGGTCGCGTTTTCCGGATTGGTCGGCGTATTCTTCGGCTGGTACCCAGCTCTGCGTGCATCGCGTCTCGACCCGATCGAGGCCTTGCGGCATACATGATCCTTCCTGAAGCGCAATCCGGAAAAGTGGGAACCGGTTTTCCATAAGATTGCGCGACAAATAAAAAAGATTAAGGGAGGAAGAACAATGGCCAAAGGCCGCAAGACAAAGCCGAAAAAACCACCGCGAAGAAAGCCGGCGGCAAAAGCGCGCCCGACAATCTCACTAAGCGCCTCTCCCGCCTTTACACCGGCGCGCTGCATGACGTGATGCGCGCCATGGGCTTGCGCGATTTCACGCTGCCCTCCAGCATCCGCTCCGTCACGATCCAGAAGAAAATTGCCGGCCCCGTTTTCACGCTGCTCGGCAAGGTCG
>CAYJNT010000013.1:0-2891 GCA_964370945.1 uncultured Hyphomicrobiales bacterium
TTGAGTGATTTGAACTTGCAGACATCGACCGCATATACCGGGTGAATTTCCCAAATGGATGCCCGCTTTGGTGCAACCTTGTCTCTATCGTGCGCGCAGGGCTTGTGGCTGGCATCGAAGAACAGATGCCCTGTAAAGCGCATCGGTTGGTCCTTGAACTTGGCGAGTTTCAGAACGTCAACTTCCCAAGCGGCAGGGCGAAAGTGAGGAATGATTTCGGCGGTGATGGACTTACACGCGGGCTGGTCAGGCGACCGCACCAGATCGAGATGTATATCGTTGTTCTCGGCCCCGCCTTTCTTGCAATTGACCGCCTCTCCTTTGCTTCTATTCGAGTAGCGTGGGTGTGACACGTAGCCGACGTAGCGCACGATCGATCCTTCGCCGACGCGCTTGCCGCCTGGTCCCACAATCAGATTCTTTAAGGGGCCGCGGTCTTCAGGAACACGCGCGTGGTTGCCGAAAGTGATGCCGGCTTTCTCGGCAGCCTTTTGAAGCTTGACGAAGTGTTGAAAGGTCAAATTGATCGGAGTCCCGGTCGCGCAAAGATTGTTCTTGGCTCGATTTTGTGCCTGCTGTTCGGGCTTTGTTGCGTTTCCATGAGTAGCGCAACTGGCGAGCGGATCAGTTCCTTTGATCTCTTTATACGGAAGATCGCACTGAAGTTCGAAACGAGCGAGTGCTGAACTTGGTGCAAGAAGAAAACAAATGCATGCCGTGGCTATCAGTATGATTCGGCGATGCATGGTGAGCATGGTTTCTCTCTCCTGTGTTGCTGGCTCTAACTACGCATGACGATCGGGTCTCCTACGAAATGCGACCCCCAGCGGAGTCTTCGGACGGCACGCCGGCTTAGTCGGCTTTCCGAGCCCCGGTTTGGAATCCGCCCCCAGTCATCGCGGACCGGAACGCTGTCACACAGCGGAGCTTTCCGAATTCGACAACTTCCACCTATGGCTCGTACATTTCAAAAAATCGATCGAATTTCATCAGGGACGGCCGTCAAGATGCGAGGGACGGTTCGATGACGGCGTCAGTCACTCCTCGTCCAGTTACCGATTGGAACAGTATACGGACATCTTTCGCCTTGTTGATATAATCCATATACAATTGCGCCGCGCGGCGTCTGGCCTGTGCGAGGGCATCGCCGCCCGCTGCAGGATCTGGATCAGGATTGGACTGCGCTGTATCGACAAATTTCTTTTCGAGATTTCTCAACTCTTTTGTTGCGGTGTTGAGGTCTGCGACAGACGTGGGCGATACAAGTTTCCCGCCGATGTAAACTGCTTGGCTCAGTCCTAATATGCCTAGCAGTGTCTGGGGAATCTCAAAGGAGGCCAGTTCACTGACGCCAGCCACCAAAAGAGCGAGGCCGACGGCAAGGCTAAATATAAAACTCTGGTATCGGTAGACGTCGAATTCGCCATCACTCGTAAAGATATCCTGCCAGCTGGCTCTGTTCACTTCGGCTAGGCCTCCCTGTGGGAGCCACCCCTTGCGGATGAACCAAGCCCAATTCTCGAACTCGATTCGATTACGGTGAAGGTCCGCCCCTTTCGCTGCTGCCGAGCCCACTCCTGCAATACCAAGAAGCAAGAGTATGGTCGGTGAAAGGTCTGACAGCACTCCCGCGCGCAAAACGATGTAGGAGACCAAGCCGAACACAATCAGCGAAAAGAACAAGATTTGTAATTTGGACAGACTGCCCTTGCCGTCGGTGCCGGCAGTCATGAAAACCGGGTCCAGGTAACGGTACCAACGAATTGTTTTCGTATCAGCCGCCTTGGATGCGAACGCCGCCAACAGATAGACGACCAAAATGGCCGACCAAACTACCAAGCCGCTATAAAACGGCGAACTGATGCGCGTAGCCAACTGAGATACGCTTGCAGCCTTCCCGGGGGCAACGCAGGTGTAGACATAGAGATTGGCCCTTCTCCACAAACTTCCGATCGAAGCCGGCAAGCGCAATGTGATCAATGTGCGCGATGCTTCAGCCACGCCCTTCTTTACCAGCGCATGGCTTTCCGGAAGTTTGTTAGCGGTCAGGAAACCTCTGCCCAGGCGCCATCGGGATTTTTCATTTTGCTCGACATAGGCGAAATAACGCGTTCCGTCCTTAAACGGCTCATCCAATACAAGATCCACGGACGTGCCGGACGGTAGGAAATACGTAGCACCTAGGATCGGTGGGCCGGCCGTACGCAAGCCTGATTTGAGTTCAACATTTACACCGTCATATTGGACGCAGTTATCGCCCTCTTTCCAACTGGGCTCCTTCGGAGTTGGGGCATTGCTGGGCCGGACGGCGGGCGTGGTGCCTGTCTGGGGAGCCGGCGTAGTGGCCGTCTGTGGAGGCGGAACAGTACTCGGCTGTGGCGCCTGCGCGTGGCTTGCAAACGTCCAACCGATTACGAGCGTCGCGGATAGAGCCGAAGTTATAAACTTCATGGTTTGCCCCCGAAGAATCCCGCCGCCCGCGGACTGCATTCATTCAAACTCGGACGATTAAGCTCCTCGAAGATTGTTGTAGAGCGCACGAACCGAGCGGCCTGTCGAACATCTCAGAGGGAGAGGAGCCCCGGTTTGGACCCCGGAGCTCCCACCCTTCAAGAAGGAGTTGTCGTGCTGCGGTTAGCAACGCGCTCGTCTATCCAGTCCTGCACCTCTTCGGACAACCACGCCACCCTGCAAGCGCCGAGCCGCACCCGCGAGGGGAATTGGCCGGCCGCTTCAAGGCGCGCGATGTGTGCGAAGCTGTACGGAACTCCATAGACAGATTTCAGCTCTTTCTTGCTCACCAGTTTTTGTGTCATCGGACACTCCCATCGAAAAGGGAGCATCGCGATGCTCGCCAGATAACCAGCTAGCGGGCAGGGGCAAACATAGCG
>CAYJNT010000013.1:2991-30298 GCA_964370945.1 uncultured Hyphomicrobiales bacterium
GGAGCATCGCGATGCTCGCCAGATAACCAGCTAGCGGGCAGGGGCAAACATAGCGCTAAATGGGTGCACGTACAACGTGTATATAGGTTCGCATGGCATCACGCTGCGTGAGCCGTATTTTGTTGGTGTACCAATATGTCGCCGAGGTGAGCTTCCCACTTGATGACGGCTTCGCGCATTTCAGGCATCCAGTTATGCTTTTGATAGACGGCGACAAGGCCGCCGAGCGATCCGGACACATGGTTGAGCAGCCGCTCAGTGACTTCGAGCCGCACACCTAGGGCGGCCAAATTAGTCGCAAAGGTGCGGCGCAAGTCATGAAGCGTCCATGGTGCAATTACGTGGCCTTCCTCGGCTATTGCCATATCAAGTGCATGCTTCTGTTTCGACCAGCCGCCGAAAACCTTGTCGCCACGCTGGGCCGGGAAAAGCAGGTCGTCTTGATGGGGAACGCTATCCACGATGCTCTTCACGAGCGACCCGACAGGCATGACATGTTTGCGTTTGTTTTTTGCCAGCGACGCCGGTACCGTGAGGATATTTATTGCAAAATAACTGTGGCGAAGCCACGCGATCTCGCTGCGTCGCTGACCGGTAAGGATGCAAAGCTGGACGATCGTGCCGAATGGATAGCCTATCGTTTCCGCGTTTCTGTATACGGCAGCTAGCTCTTGATCGGTAAGAACCCGGTCGCGTGACGCTCGTTTGGTAGTTTGCATGCCCTCGCACGGCGAATGCTCGATGTAACGCCGCCGCTGCGCCCAGCGGAAAAACACTTTGACCGCGACCAGGGCGTGGTTTTGCTCTGATACTATTTTCTGAAGTTTGTCGATCTTGCGGTTGATATCTTGCGGGCCGATGTCGGAGAGGTGCTTTCTGCCGAACACGAAATGACGCGTCAGCAATCGCTTATAGTCCCGGACCGTCCGCGGCTTGTTCTTCTGCTCGCATGCGGCGAAGAACAGCGCGAGAGCGTCATCCCATGCGATTGTCTGAGGTCGAAACCGACCGAGGGTGCGTTCTGCGAGAATCCGCTTGGCTTCCGTGCGGGCATCCGAGAGCGACACGATCGGATAGCGGCCGAGCGTGATGAGCTGTCGATCTGCGCCGTGCTGGAGCACGAACGCGCGCGTGCCGCCCTGGCTCACACGACAACCGAACGCGGGAAGCGCGTCATCGAAATACGTCCTTTGCCCCTTGGCGGGGAGCGGGAGCGCACGCACGGAGATATCGGTAAGGCGCATTCTTAGCCTCTCCCTAGCCTCTTTCATCGCGGGTGTAGTGGCGATTTTGAATGAGATAAGAGGAGCACGTAACCTTCAGAGATTCAATACAAAATCCACGTTTTTGGTTTGCTATGTGTACCTATGAAAAGGCCGAACAGCGGATTTTGATTCCGCCATCCCCTGGTTCGAATCCAGGCGCCCCAGCCAACCGGTCTTAGGCCGAGACGGCAAAGAAGTCCGCCAATGCGGGGCTTCTATCTTCGGTCCACCGTCTCTGGATTACGAATTTGAATTCGCGACCTAAAAATTTTCCGAAAATCTCCGGCAGTAATTTGAAATATTCCCAAATTCTGGAGAACGATTGCGGAGACTGATTCGATTTCGACTGCGTGGCCCGGATGTCAATGCGCAGCCCGAAAGAAACGTGGAATTTCCGACAAATTCCGACGTTCTTTGCGGCCCGCCGGCTGTACGAACAACGGGCATCATCGGCGCGTCAAAGTATCCGTGACTTTCGAAAGTCTGCTCTGCCAAGCGAAGCAGATATTGTGTGGACGCTGGTCGTGGGTCGCTCTCTTTCCAGGTCGCGAGCAGGAGCATCCACTCGTCTCAAACGTGCTGCACGCCGCTTGCCGTTCGGTGTGCACGGCGGCTGATCTGAGCAAGCAGATGACGGTGCACACACTGCGGCACAGTTTTGCGACGCATCTTCTGGAGAGCGGGGCGGACGTGTGCGCCATTCAGGTTCTGATCGGTCATGTCAGCCTGGCGAGCACGGCGCGCTACACCCGGGTCGCCACCAAGACGCCGAGCCCGATCGATCGGCTCCGCCTGGAGGTCGTGCCGCCCGGCTGAGCGGGCACCATGGCTGCGACCGTGGGGGTGGCGGATATCTTCCGCCGTCTCGGGCGACAGGATCAGGCGGGCTCGGAGCAGAAGACGCGGTCGGCGACCAGCCTCAGCAAGGAGGTCTGCCGCGTCGTGGCGGCAGCCCAGGTCTTGAAGCTGGCGATTGTGCCGAAGATGGCCTTGGCACGCGTGGCCTGAAGCGCGATGCCGGTCGCGGTGTGCCGCTGCCCGTATGATTCCTGATAGATGAATTCAGGTCGGCCTCCGTGCAGACGGCTCGCGAGCGTGCGGAAAACGTGCGGATCGAAGGTGAGGCCGGGGAGCGCATAAAGCACCCAGCCTTGGCTCGCCAGGCGCAGCGCCTCGCCGATCTCGCGCTGGTTCTGACAGATGACGATGCCGAGGCTGCTGAAGCCGCCATCCGCCTCGGCAAAGGCGTCGATCGCGCTCTCGACCGTCGTGGCGATGTCGCGGGCCAGCCCCTCCGTCGTGACGATCAGCATCAGCGGGCCGTGACCGTCGAACTGGCTCTTGATGATGCAATGTGGCTCGGGCGCGCCAGTCCGGCCTGCCTTACGCGCCTGGTTCTGGGCAGTGGACATGAGCATCAGATGTTCGATGGCCTGCGGCGGGCAGCCGCTCATGTCGCGCTTGGATGTAGATCCGACCTGCGGCGCCAACCATTGCGTCACGAGTGGGCGCTGGGCCGAGACCAACGCCCAGGCCGTATCGAGCAGATAACTCGCCGGCAGGCGAGGGAATTCGATCGCCAGATTGTGCCAGCAGGTGAGGAGATCGTGCGCCGCTTGCGAGCGGCCGAAGTAGAGTAGGTTGGTCGAGAAGCCTGCGGTCGTCGGCACCACCGCGAAGTCGGCGTCCGGAATGTTGAGCGCGATGTTCTTCAGATCGACCGTGCCGCTGGGATCGAGCCACACCAACGGCTTTTCCGTCTGCTCCCAGGCGGCGAGCAAGAGCCGGCTGCGCAGATCGCGACTCTCCTGCGGCGTACCGAAGCCTTCGTCGCGCTCGATGGCATAGGAGATGCCGACGATATCGAGCCCTTTGGCGAACAGTGGCGCGTTGAGATCGCCCTCGCTGTTCGGCTTCACGCAGGTGACGACATGCGAACGGAGCAGGTTCTCGTACCAGCCGGCAGGGGCGGCTACGGTACGGCCGCCCCACCAGATCTGATGCGGGCTGTCCGGGGCCGTGGCCCCGATGACGCCGTGGCTGCGCAGCGTCGACTTCAGGTAGTCGAAGGCGGGGCTCTCGCCGAATGGCAGAATCACGAGTCCTTCCGGCCCGAGCGTGCGCCGTAGCGCGTGCACCTGCGGTGGGCTCAGGACGTCGTCGACGACGACAACGGCGTTCGGCGCGACCTCGAGACCGCGCGTCCAGCGGCAGAGCGGTCCGCGGTCGGTGGCGATGATTGAAAGATGCTTGAGTTGCACGTGGCCGATCCGAAGATGGTGTTCGGCGGCAAAGGCTGCAAAATCGATGGCAGGTGTGTGAGCGGGGCGCTCGGATTTCTGGAGTGACAATGTCGCGTCCTGGCTTGAAGGTGAAAAAATAGCCGTGCGCGAAGGTTCTTGATACTCAGCGCCACACCCCATCCGGCACGCTAAGTTGTTACGGCTCAGATACAAAAATCAGGCGCGCTATCCACCGGATCGGCGCAGAGCGACGAGACAACTTAAACATAGTATTTGTTAGCGATATTAGCGCAGGCCTGACTAAATAGTAATCACGTGCATGTAATCGTTATACCATTACGTGCTTTCATAAGAATTTACTTTCAGATGCTCTGCGAAAATACTAGATAGGCAACTTTTACCGAGTCCCCAGTCGGCAATAATTGCCTATAAAATCGAGACATTTCTTCTTTTCACGCAAAAAACTCCGCCCGGAATTCTTTAGATCTCCGTTCAAATCAGGAGACCAAATGGGCCCGGCTGGAGACGCTGATGACACAAGCCTGTATGAACTTGAGCCAGAACGCGGCGCAGACCGCGATGGCTGCGGACGTCGGCGCAGGACCTGTTGTTCAGTCGAAGGAGTTGGCCCTGACTTCGGAGTGTGATGACGCTCTGCTGGCCCGTATCGCAAATAACGACCAGAACGCCTTCCGTGTGCTGGTCGAGCGTCATATCGACCGCGCCTATGGTCTCGCGCTGCGCATCCTCAGCAACCGCGCCGATGCCGAAGATATCGTTCAGGACACGCTGCTGAAAATCTGGCTGCACCGCGGCCGCTGGGAAAGCGGACGGGCCAAGTTCTCGACCTGGCTCTATCGTGTGGTGACCAACCGCTGCATCGATGTCAGGCGCCAGCCGCGCAGTGAAGATATCGAACAGGCGCCGGAAGTCGCCGACGACAGGCCGCTCGCGATCACCGAGATCCAGAAGCATGAAGTCAACACGATGCTGGACGCGGCAATGGGGCGGTTGCCCGACCAGCAGCGGGTGGCGTTGATCCTCTCTTATCATGAGAACATGAGCAACGGAGACATCGCCGAGGTCATGCAGACCACGGTTATCGCGGTGGAGTCGCTGCTAAAGCGCGGACGCCAGCGCCTGCGCGAATTGTTGCGACGCTCCGAAAAGGACATCCGCGGGTCGTTTACGGATGATTAGCCATGCTGGCGGCTGCCCGCAAAAACGCCGCCCGTTCGAAAGCCTGGCTCCGTTGAACCTCGTAGACGCCGGCTGACCGACGTCCGCTCGGTTTCCTGCGCGTTGCGGGACAGGGGCCTCAGTTCAAAATCAGGAGGGCTTACAGTGCCTGTCATTTCGACCAATACCGCGGCGAACACCGCGGTTCGTTATCTCAATCAAAACGCCGAGACCCAGTCTTCGTCGCTGGCGAAGATCGCCAGCGGTTCGCGTATCAACAAGGCATCCGACGACGCCGCCGGCCTCGCTATCGCCACCAAGATCTCATCCGACATCACCTCGCTGCAGCAGGCCGCGACCAATTCGACGCAGGCCGTTTCGGTGCTGCAGACCGCCGACGGCGGCGCCTCGAACATAAGCGACATCCTTACCCGTATGAAGTCGCTGGCCTCGCAGTCATCCTCCGGCACCGTCACCGATACCGAGCGCACTTATCTGGAGGATGAATTCGCGCAGCTGCTGGACGAAGTCGATGGCATCGCTTCCAGTACCCGCTACAACGGGACCAGTCTTCTCGACGGCTCTAGCGACTTCGCTTCTGGCGTCAGCGTGCTCGTCGGTACGGATGCGTCCGACACGATTTCGATCACGATCGACGACCTCAGCGCAGCGACCCTGGGTATCGCTTCGCTCGCCATCAGCACGCAAACCGGAGCCGATACCGCGCTCACTGCCATCGACACCGCCATCAGCACCGTCTCGTCGGCGCGCGCCAGCATCGGTGCACAACAGTCGCGGTTCGAGTTCCGCGCCAACGCGCTCGCGAGCACGGAAGAGAACCTGACCTCCGCCCGGTCGTCGATCACGGACGTCGACGTCGCCGCGGAGCAGGCGAAGCTGTCCTCGGCTGAGGTGAAGACCCAGGCTGCCGTTGCCGCGGCGGCCCAGGCGAACCAGATGCCGCAGTACCTCCTGAGCCTCCTGAAATAATCGACGGCACGAAAGACGAGCCGGCGATGATGCCGGCTCGTCTTCTCACATTTGGCGGGTGATATGACGTCCGTATCCAGCACAAGCAGCACGAGTTACACGTCGAGCACGTCCAGTACGAGTGCCAGCAGCTCGACCGTGGATTGGGATGCGCTGATCGAGGGCATGGTTCAGGCCAAGCTGGACAAGGCCGACACCATCGATGCCAAAATCACCGCCAACGAGACGAAGATATCGAGCTATCAGGAATTGCAAACGCTGCTGCAGGACCTGACCAGCAAGGCCAAGGCGCTGAGCAATCCGTCCGGCACGTCGAACGCCAGCGCAAACGTTTTTGCGAACAGGAGCGGGTATCTGACCGCCAACGGCGACGTGACTGCGAGCTCGGTCGTTTCGGTGGATGTGGACAGCGGAACCCAGCTTGGCACTTATGACTTGGTCGTCGAGCAGACCGCCAAAGCGCACAAAGTGTCCAGCGCGACGGTAGAGAGCAATTCATCCGAGCTCGGCTACGAAGGTGTCTTCTCGCTCGGTGTCGAGGACAGCGACACAGTTGATATTTCGGTCACCAGCGACATGTCGCTGGCCGATATCGCGGAAGCCATCAACAATCAGACCGGTACGACTGGCGTGCAGGCAACGGTCCTCCAGGTCTCAGACGACGAGTACCAGTTGCTGCTGACCGCCACCGAAACGGGAAAATCGATCGTCACAAGCTCCGTATCCGGCGACGACGTCCTCACTCAGCTTGGCGTCACGGACTCGTCTGGAAGCTTCGCCGACGTAATCCAGGCAGCGCAATCCGCCATTATCACGCTGGACGGGGTCGAGATTACCCGCTCCTCGAACGACATTTCCGATGTGCTCGATGGCGTGACGTTCCACCTTTACTCGACCACGCCGACCGACACGTCGGTTTCGATCCAGATCGCGCAGAACCTTACGAATATCCAAACTGCGATCGAGGACTTCGTTACCGCCTATAATGCTCTGCAGGATTTCGTCATCGCGCAAAGCGCGACCGGCTCCGACGGAACGGCCGACGCGAGCGCGGTGTTGTTCGGCGACGGAACCCTGCGTTCGGTCAGTCAGCAGATCGAAGACGACCTGAGTACCATGATCCTGAATTACGCGTTGGGCGATCTCGGGATCAGCTTCGATAGTGACAACAAGCTGGAGATCGATTCGACGGCGCTGACGAGCGCGCTGAACAATGACCTCGATCAAGTCGAGGATCTTTTTCAGTTCGAGATGACGTCGTCTTCGACCAACATCCGGCTTCTGGCGCGCGGCGCCAACGCGCCGACGTCGTTTACGCTTGATGTGGAAGTCGACAGCTCGGGGACCGTCACCACGGCATCCGTCGATGGCGACACGTCATTGTTTGAGATCGACGGGACCCGCATTAAAGGCAAGAGCGGTACGGCCTACGAAGGTTTCTCGTTCTCGTTTTCAGGATCGAGCTCGGAGTCGATCGATATCACCCTCAGTTATGGATTGGCGGAGCGTGTCTATTCCGACAGCAACGCCGTCGGCAATACGAGCAGCGGCACGCTGAAATCGATCATAGACAATATCGAAGAGCAGGACAGCGATCTGTCCGAGCGTAGTTCGCTCATTCGTTCGCAGGCGGAAACGTATCGGACGGCTCTCACGGCACGTTACGCCAAGATCCAAGAGCAGATCCTGACCGCGAATTCGACGATATCCTACCTCAAGATCCTCACCGACAGCTCGGACTAAAATGACACAGCACGCAAATTACACCCAGGTGGCGAATTCGTATCGGAGGTCAGCGGTGACCACCTCGCCGCTGACCGGCGTCGTTATGCTCTATGACGGCGTTATCGTGGAGCTGTCGCGTACCATCGCGGCTCTTCAACAGAAGAGACTCGATCAGGCATTCGACCATCTGAATACGGCCACAACGATTCTACGCGGGCTTTGCCACAATCTCGATTTCGCGCGGGGCGGCGCCTTGGCTGAACGGATGCGCGACACCTATATGCGCCTGATCCTCTCGGCGCTGCATGCCTTCGGCAAGCCGGACGCCGTCGCGCGCCTGACCAAGATCAGGCTGGCCGTTACCACCTTGCGCGATGCCTGGACCGACGTCCGGGTGCAGCAGGCGAGGGCGGTCGTTGCAGCAGCCAAATGATGCTCAAGTGATTCGTTTCTGAATGTGGCTGGCTTGTAACAAAATGAATCACACGATATAAATATGTGCCGATTTGCTTCTGAATCGGCTTGCCGCGCCGGGCCCTCCGTCATGAACCTTGAAGAGTTCGAGGATCTTGTAGATCGGTGCGGGGAGCGTCCGGCGGATTGGCCGAATGCCGAGCGGCAGGCGGCGCTCGATTTCCTCAATAGGTCCAAGGGAGCCCAGGACATCGTCGCGCAGGCGTCGATATTGCGCGGCATGTTCGACTCCCGCGAATCTCCGGCGGTGCCGAAGAATCTTGCCGAGCGCATCGCCACACTCGCGGGGCGCATGGACGAGATCCGTCCGTCGTTTGACAAGGACGCCTCCCCGCGCCCACCGCAAGGCCTCGGCGAACGTCTGCTCCACTGGCCCAGGCTGCCGAAGTCATTCTTCTGGCTGATCGCCTGCTTTGCCGCCGCCGGCGTGGGCGTCAGCTTGCTGCGCGGTCTGCTTTAAGTCCCCGTCTTCTTTCGTTGCATTGTGCTGAAAGCCGACCGGCGAAGGCCAGGTGAGCACCCTATCGCCTGCCGGTTCCGTACACCGGACAGGCAAAAAATGCCTATTTCATCGATAGTTTCGCGGCCTCGCCGCCGAATTTCCGCCGCCTGACTTTGCGCGGCCGTCCGTATCAATAACCGACATCATCAACGACTTCATCGCTTCCGACCTCAAACGGCGCAGCGCACCGCTGCGGCTGTCAAGGACACGCCTTGCCATGACGATCTCATCCGTCAGTTCAGCCTACGTTTCTTCCTCGACGGCCTCCTCAAGCTCGACCTCGAGCAGCAGCAGCACGTCGTCTCTGTCCACGACAGACTTCCTTCAGCTCATTGTTACCCAGTTAAAAAACCAGAACCCGCTCGATCCGACAGACACGACGGAGTTCATGAGTCAACTCGTCTCGTATGCGAGCTACGACCAGCAGACGACGATGAACACCAATCTGAGCCAGTTGGTCTCGTCGATGAACAGCCTTCTGACCGGCAACGGCATAGGCTATATCGGTCAGACGGTGGAGGCCAAGGGCGACACCACGACGCTGGCCGACGGTTCGGCGAGCTGGGGCTATTCGCTGTCGTCGACGGCTTCCGACGTCACCATCAACGTGAAGGATCAGGACGGCAATACCGTCTACACAACGACCGGCGACACGTCGTCCGGCTCGCACACCTTCACTTGGGACGGCACGACCAGTTCCGGTTCGACGCTCACCAGCGGCGACTACACCATCTCCGTCGCCGCCACGAACGCCAGCGGTTCCTCGGTGCTCGATTACACGTCCGTGATCGGAAAAGTCACTGGCGTCGACAGCACAAGCGGCACGACGCAACTCCTCATCGGCGACACGACTGTCTCCTTGAACAACGTCATCAGCGTCAAATCAAACTGAGCGTGGAGTAACGAACCATGAGTCTCACCGGCGCCCTCAGTTCCGCCGTTTCCGCGCTCAGTTCGCAGAGCCAGGCAATCGCCATGGTAAGCGACAACCTCGCGAACTCGTCCACCTATGGATACAAGACGACCTACGCGAGTTTCGAACAGCTGGTGACGGGTTCGTCCAGCGCCGGCTACTCGTCGGGTGGCGTGCTCGTTAATTCACGCTCGAATGTGTCTGAGCAGGGGCTCCTGGTCTCGAGCTCGACCGCGACGAACCTGGCCATCTCCGGCTCCGGTTTCTTCGTCGTCAGCCCTTCCACGAATAGCAAGGAAGTCTACTACACTCGTAATGGCGAGTTCACGGCGGACTCGGACGGCTATCTGATCAATGACGGCTATTATTTGATGGGCTGGCGGACCGATGCCGACGGCAACGTGCTCGGTAGCGAGAGCGAAAGCTCGCTCACGGCGATCGACACCAACGTTCTCGCCAGCACGGCCTCGGCCTCGACCTCGGCCACCATCCAGGCGAACCTGCCGGCCGACGCCTCGACCCTCGACACGTTCACGACCGACATGTCGATCTACGACTCGCTCGGTACCGCGCATACGATCGAGGTGACCTGGACCAAGACCGACACCAACGAGTGGACGGCCTCGTTCGGCGATCCCACGCTGTCGTCGGATACGAGCGTCACCACTGGCACGGTGACCTCGTCCGATATCACCGTCACCTTCAACAGCGACGGTACGCTGGAGAGCACGAGTCCCAGTCCGCCGACGCTGACCATCAGCGGCTGGACGACCAATGCCGACAATAGCTCAATCTCCATGGGTCTCGGCACGATCGGCAAGGCGGATGGCCTGTCGCAGTATTCGACGGGCACCACGAGCCCGACGGTCGATGTCACCAGCATCACGACGGACGGCATGGCGTACGGCACGCTGACGGGTGTGAGCATCGGCGACGATGGCATTGTCAATGCGACTTACAGCAACGGCCAGACCATCGCGATTTACAAGATTCCGGTCGCCACCTTCACGAACGCGAATGGTCTCCAGGCTATGACCGGCGGCATCTACTCCGAAACGTCGTCCTCGGGCTCCAGCACGCTGCATGAGGCCGGTTCCGGCGGGGCCGGCGACATCAAGGGCGGCGAGTTGGAAGCGAGCACGACCGACTCGAGCGAGGAGTTCAGCACCATGATCGCCGCGCAGCAGGCCTATTCGTCCTCGGCGCAGGTCATCACGGCCGTAAACAAGATGTTCGACACGCTGCTGAGTGCCGTCAGATGACGATGACGGATAAACGGATCCGCGAAGAGGAGGTCGCTATTCACCGGACGCGCGGCACGGTGACGGAGGTTGTCGAGCAGTTGAAGGCTTTCGGCCTTCACGAGATGGCACCGAGACCGGGTGGAAAGCCGAAGCGGGTGTCGCTCGATCGCGACCAGCGGCGGAGCCTGCTGGTCTTTCTGTCTGAACTCGAAGAGCACGTGAAAACGCTCGAAGACTTCACGGCGGATCTCGCCCGCGCCATCGAACAGACTAATCGCAATATGGCCGCGGCCTCGGCCTACCGGTCGACCGGACAATCCGTCCGGAAATTCTCACGTAGGGGCCGTCACTGACGGGAGCGCAACATGAACAATTCGATAAGCCTTAAAACGGGCGATCTTTCCGACAGCGACGCCGCTGCGCGCGCGCTCCTGGAACTGGTCGATGAGTTCATTGTCGTCGTGCGCGCGGAAAACGCGCTGCTGGAGCGGGGGCTGCCGGCTTCTCTGTCCTCGGTGGCTGCCCGCAAGATGGAGCTGGCTGAGGCTTTCGACGGCTGGGTCAAGGCCGCGCAGGCGCGGGCATTCGGCTTCGACCAGGCATCCGAACCCGTGCGCGGTACTTTCGCCGAGCGTCTGGCCCTGTTCCAGCGGCTCATGAACGAGAACATCGCTTATCTGGCTGCCGCCATCGAGGCGAGCCGTCGCCGCATCGACGCCGTAATGAACGCTATACGCAACGAGATGGCCGACGCTTCACCTTATGGCGCTAACGGCAAGACTTATAATGTTGAAAACCGGACAGCGCTGCGGCTCGGCCTGTCCGCCTGAGTAAAAGACAATGTCCCTCTCGATCGCCCGGTATTCCGCCTATTCGGCGCTTATGACGACGCAGACCCAGATCAGCGTCGCTTCCGCCAATATCGCGAATGCCGACACGGAAGGCTATACAAAGAAGACAGCGACGCAGGTCGCGACGGTCTCGAACGGTATCGGTACCGGAACGACCATCACGGGAATCTCCAGCAACGTCGACAAGCTGCTGCTGAAGTCGCTTTTCCAGGCTGTCTCGGCGCTCGGCTCGGCCACCGTCACCGACAGCTACGCCAGCCAGCTGCAGTCGCTGTTCGGCAGCACGTCGAGCGGCGACGGCAGCTCGGGCACCTCGATCGCCAATACCATCGCCGCGCTGGAGACGGCCATCGCCGATCTTGCCGACACGCCGGAGAGCGAGACGCTCAAGGCGCAGGTCGTCAGCGCCCTGGACGACGTCGCCGCGCAACTGCGCGATACGTCGAACCAGATTCAGACCCTGCGTTCGAATGCCGATCAGGAAATCGCCAGCGATGTCGATCAGGCGAACGATCTGCTCGCCACGATCAAGGATCTCAACGACCAGATCGTCAAGGAGCAGGCGGCCGGCAATTCCACGGCGGATCTCGAGGACCAGCGCAACACTGCGCTGCAGGACCTCTCATCGCTGATGGACATCAATTATTACTCAACCGATTCCGGCGCGATCTATGTCTACACGACGTCCGGTCAAGTGCTGCTTAACAGTGCTGTGCATGAGCTAAGCTTCACCAGTGCCGGCAGCGTCACGTCGAGCGCGGCCTATCCGGGCGGCCTCAGCGGCATCACCGTCGACGGCACGGACATTACCGCCCAGATCAAGTCCGGCTCGATTGCCGCGCTGATCGACCAGCGCGATAACGTTCTCACCGATGCCCAGTCGGAGCTCGACCAGTTGGCCGTGGCACTGGCCGACAGCCTGAACGCCATCAGCAATGCGAGCACGGCAAGTCCGCCGCCGAACAGCCTGACCGGGGCGACCGAAGTTGCCAGCGGCGAATCGCTTTCGGCAAGCGGCATCTTCCGCGTCGCGGAGACCGATAGCGACGGCAATCTAGTCTCCTATCAGGACTTCGACCTGTCGGATTACGCGACCGTCGGCGACTTGGTGTCGGCTATCGACGGCATGGATGGCGTCTCTGCCAACATCGACGTCGACGGCCATGTGGTGATCACCGCCGACGATTCGAACAACGGCGTCGCCGTCAACGAGATGACGAGCAGCGTCGGCAGCAGCGGCAGCAGCGGGTGGGGGCTCGCCGACTATCTCGGGCTCAACGATCTCGTCGCGGCGACGGGCGCAGGGGATTTCACCGTGCGCAGCGATATTCTCTCGAACGCAAGCCTTTTGCCAAACTCCACGCTCGATCCATCCAGCACGTTGACGGTCGGCGACAGCGTGGTGCCGGAAGGCTCGACCGCCATGGCTCAGAGCCTCTATGACGCCATGACCGGCGACACGAGTTTCAGCGCGGCCGGCAACCTGTCGAACCGCAGCACATCGTTCGCCTCCTATGCGGCCGATATCGTTGCTGACGCCGCCTCGGCCGCAACCAAGGCCGTGAACACGCTCACGATCAAAGAGACGGTGAAGTCGAACCTGGCCGACACCGTTTCCTCGCAGTCGGGCGTCAATATCGACGAAGAGACCGCGCGTGTCTCGCAACTCGAGAACGAATATGCCGCTGCGGCCCAACTTCTGCAAGTGCTGAACAGCATGTTCTCTTCGCTGCTCGAGTCGGTGCAATCGAGCTGAGGGCTTTAGATCCATGGTCGCCCGCGTTGCCACCTTCGCGCTCAGCAACACCATGATTGCGGCTGCCTTGCAGACGCAGGCCAAGGTGTCGGAACGGCAGATCCAGACCGCATCCGGCCTCGTTTCCAGCGATTACGGCGGGTTCGGCGCGACATCGAAGAAGGTCATCGACCTCCAGGTCTCCGTCACCCAGTCGAAGAGTTACGAGGACGCGGCGACCAGCGCCTCGAACCGTGTCGAGGTCATGTACTCTTCAGTCGGCTCCATCGTCGATCTGCTCAACAGCTATAAGTCGCAGCTCACCGCCGCCGTTTCGGTCAATGATGATTCCGCGAGCCTGAAGGAATCGGCACGAAACTTCATGAGTGAGATGGCCTCGATCCTCAATACGCAATATGGCGGGCGCTATCTTTTCGCTGGCGCGACGACCACCAGTATGCCGGTCGATCTGTCAGTCTATTCGAACACGACGTCAGCGGCGGACGCCGATACGTCTTATTATAGGGGCGACAATCAGATTGCGTCGGTGAAGGTTTCCGACGGGCAGACCATCAGCTATGGCGTGACGGCGGACAATTCCGCCTTCGAGCAGGTTATGCGCGCCTTCAGCATGATCGCGAATGATACGTCGTCGACCATCGATACTTCGACGATCTGTTCGGCCCTGGAGCTCGCCACCTCAGCGCTCGATGCGGTTACGTCGGTGCAGACCAAGCTGTCGCTGACCGCCAGCCAACTCGATCGCGCGGTGAGCAACCAGCAGAGCTTTCAGGACTACGCCAGCACGCTCGCCTCGTCGCTGACCGAAGTCGATGTCGCCGCCGTGACGGCGGAGATCTCGACCTACCAGGCGCAACTCGAGGCTTCCTATTCGGCAATTTCCAAGATCGCGAGCCTGAGGCTCACGGATTATCTGCGCTAGCGGCTGGACGCCTTGCAGGCCTGTGCGAGGCTGGTGGGAGCCCTGCTTCGGAGCCTTTGTCCCACCAAGTATCGGCTTCTGCTCGGGACCTGACGACCCGGAGCGAATGTGATGACCGAAAACAGGGCCATAGGCTACGACCGCATGGACATTGCCTGACCTGCCCCCGGATTTTCGGACCATCGATAAGTTGAGAGACTGGCTCCCGATTCGGAGGGAGCGATGCGACAATCGCGGTTCACGGAAGAGCAGATGGTGGCGATCATTCGGGAGGCGGATCGCGACCAGGTTACGGCGGTGGCGAAACGGCACGGGGTCAGCGAGCAGACGATCTACGGCTGGCGCAAGCGGTTCGGCGGCTTTCAGGCAAGCGATGTGAAGCGGCTGCGGCAGCTTGAGGCGGAGAACGCCCGGCTGAAGAAGCTCGTGGCCGAGCGCGACCTTGAGATCGAGGAGATGAAGGAAGTCGCCGCAAAAAACTGGTGAGCGTGCCGGCCCGCCGGCGACAAGTGGCGTATGGCCGAGAGCGCTGGCTCTCGGGGCGGCGGGCCTGCACGCTGTTTTCGGTGGCGCGATCGGCGCTGACCTATCGGAGCCGGATGCCTGCGAAGGATGCGCCGGTGATCGCCCGGATGCGGGAGCTGTCGGCGCAGTATCCGCGCTATGGCTATCGGCGCGTCCGCATCTTCCTGGGCCGGGACGGTCACCGGATGGGCGTCGGCCGGGCGCACCGACTGTGGCAGGCGGCGGGCTTGCAGGTGCCTCGCAAGCGGCCGAGAAAGCGCGTGGCTGCGGCCCGTCCGCGCCCGCAAACACCGACGGGGCCGAACCAGGTATGGTCCTACGACTTCGTGTTCGACCGCTGCGCCAACGGCCAGCAGCTCAAGTGCCTGACCGTGACCGACGAGTTCACCAAGCAGGGACTGGCCATCGACGTCGACGGCCGTCTCCGCTCGCCACGGGTGATTGAGGTCCTGTCGCGCCTCATCAGCGAGCGCGGCGCGCCGGCATACCTTCGCAGCGACAACGGCCCGGAGTTCGTGTCGAAGGCGCTGCTGTCGTGGATCGTGGAGCAAGGCATCGGCACTGCGTTGATCGAGCCCGGCAAGCCCTGGCAGAATGGCGTCGCGGAGAGCTTCAACGGCAAGTTCCGCGACGAATGCCTGAGCCTCGAATGGTTCCGCTCGCGCGCCGAGGCGAAGGTGATCATCGAGACCTGGAGGCTTCACTTCAACGAAGTCCGACCGCATTCGAGTCTGGGCTATCTCACGCCGAACGCGTTCGCGGCTCAGGCGACGACAGCAGCGCCCCGTCATGCAACGGGCCGAGGCGCTGCGGTACATGGGGCCTCCGCGCCCCGGCCGTTGCACAACCGCCTCGTCAGAGGCAGCAAGCAGAGGGCGCCGTCTCAAGCTAACCGTGGTCCGAAAAAACAGGGCAGGTCAAATGAGCTTCGATCGGGATCGGTTATCGGCCAGATCATCAACTCGCCCGATGAGAGGCCTGTTGCGGGCAAAATCCCGTCGATGCACTGGTGGCTAATTGCGTTCGCCGACCAGCAGGTCGCAGATCATGTCGGCAATGGCCTCGACTCTCTGCGACGGGCCGTTCAGCTTGTAATTGATTACAAAGCCGTCGAAAGCCATGAACAACAGATGCGGCAAGAGATCATTGTCGATCACCCACTGACGTTCCTTTGGCAGGGCTTTCCGCAAGAGCGTTGAGATCATGGCCTCTGATCTGAGCAGCAGGGCTCGCGAGTAGGTTTCATTGGCGTTCTTGGTTGCAATCGCCTGTAACGCGTTGTTAGCGAAGCCGTTTTCCTCGGATGGAATGTCACGCAGAATCGCGAGAATAATGATACGAAGTTGTTCCTTGGGGGTGCTGCCTTTTTCGATTTTCGCGGTCAAGTGATCGAGGTGTTCGATCAGCCAAGGTTCGTAAATGGCATAAATGATATCGAGTTTCGATCCGAAATAATTATAGATATTCGATACCGTGACTTTTGCTCCCGCCGCGATATGCGTCAGCGTCGTTTGCGAATAGCCATGCTTGACGAATTGACGCATTGCGCTTTCTAGAATTGCGTTGTGGATTTCGGCCTTCTTGATTTGCGTCATAAGGCCCAACCTCCCTTCCAGCCTCGGTTATTGCCGGCAACGTCGCCTCGAAACTAGACTCGGTCGCGACAATCAAAAAAGAACACTATTCATTTATGCTTGACAAGGGCTCAAAAATGAACACCATTCATGAATAAGCCTCGCGTGGCATGCTCCACGCAAAGAGGCGACTGACGCCAAAGGCGCTGAGCGGGAGTGGAAGCGTGCTTGGAAAAAATGCCAACACTCCAATTCTGTCCGCGAACCGGATTTCAAAACGATTCCAGGCAACTCTAGCGCTTCAAGATGTCACCGTGAATATTTGCGCCGGCGCTATCCATACGCTGGTCGGTGAGAATGGCGCCGGAAAATCCACTCTGATCAAAATTATTTCAGGCGTCTATCGTCCGGATCAGGGTGAAATTCATATCGACGGAATTCCGCGATTTCTTTCCTCTCCGGGACAAGCGCGACATCAGGGTGTCGTGGTCATTCCGCAAGAGTTGCGGGTTGTCGCTACGATGTCGGTTGCCGAAAACGTCACGCTGGGAGCATGGCCGACGCATCGGGTTTTCGGGTGCATTCCGAAACTCGATATAAGTCGCATGAAAACGATCGCCGCAGAAGCCTTGCAGCGCCTTGATGTCTCCTTCGATCTCGACGCGCGCATCGAAACCCTGAGTTTCGCAGAACGGCAGATGGTGGTGATTGCAAGAGCCCTGCTTCATTCCGCCCGCGTTCTTATTCTCGATGAACCGACCGCCTCGCTGGAAAGCCGAGAAGCGGAGCGATTGTTCGACATAATCGACAAGCTGAAATCCGACAGCGTGGCTGTTGTCTATGTCTCGCATCGAATGGATGAAATCGTGCGGCTGTCCGACCGCTGCACCGTGTTGCGCGACGGACGCGTCATTGCAGAACGCGAGAAAGGACAGATCGAAAAAGAAGAACTTATCCAGCTGATGACGGGCCGCGATCTGGAGGAGTTGCATCACCCGCACACGGCCGCGCTGGGGCCGTCATTGCTCGAAGCGGTTCATGAAGACCCCGGCCAAGGGAAACAGCCGATTGTCGTTCGCCGCGGAGAAATTGTGGGACTTGCCGGTTTGCTGGGAAGTGGAACGACGCGTCTGTTGCATGAGCTTTATGGAGTTACAGGCCATGCCAAGGTTATTAGCGTGGCAGGCGTTACGCATCATGTTCGACGACCCAAGGACGCTATACGGGCAGGGCTCGGCATGGTTCCAGGCGATAGAGCGCTGGGACTCGTGATGTCGCTATCAGTGAGAGACAATATCATCATTCCGTGCCTTGGTAGGTACGCCAAGTGGGGCCGCCTCGATGGCAAGGCCATGGACCACGTGGCAATGGAGATGATTGATTTGCTCGACATTCGTCCGCGCGATCCGCACCGGCCTGTGCGTGATTTATCCGGGGGCAATCAACAGAAGGTCATTTTTGCGCGCTGGCTGGCCAGCAAGGCTGATGTGCTGCTGCTCGATGAACCGACGCATGGAATCGATGTCGCGGCCAAGGCTCGCATCCATCATCTGATGCGGGAGTTTGCTCAAGACGGCGGCGGCGTTCTGTTCGCTTCTTCTGAGATGATTGAAGTAATTTCGATGAGCGATACGCTTCTTGCGCTTCGGAGCGGCGCCCTTGTAAAAAAAATGTCGCGAAAGGGAGACAACTATAGTGAGGGAACGCTCCGACTAGCGTTGGGCGGTTAGGCGCAATCGAACCATAGCATCCGCGAGATCGATCGACATAAAACGGACTGTAGGCGTTGGGAAGCATGACCAACATGAAAATGCCGATGCGTACCCTGTTGGATCAAATGCCGCTCGCCATCCTGTTGACGATGGCCGTAGCGACCGGATTGCTCACCGAACTGTTCTTCTCGACCACAAATCTAAGCAATATCCTGTTGCAGGCATCGGTGATGGCGATTGTCGCCATGGGAATGACATTTGTAATTGTTGCGGGTGGTTTCGATCTTTCGGTGGGTTCGATCGTGGCGCTTTCCGGATGCGTGGCGACCTGGGTGATGACCACGGCCGGTGTTCCGCTTGGCATTGTCTCGGGCATCGCCGCCGGAGCCTTCGTCGGGTTTGTCAACGGCGTTGGCGTCGCCAAACTCAAGGTCAGCCCGTTCATCGCTACGCTTGGAACAATGGTCGTCGTTCGTGGTCTTGCGTTGTTGCTGACGGATGGCCGACCGATTGTCGGGGACGACGATGGTTTGCCAGATACGTTTCTTGCGATCGGGCGGGGTCAATTTCTTGGCGTTCAATTTCTCATTTGGGTGCCGCTCATCCTGTTTTGCCTTCTTTCGTGGTTGATGCACATGACGGCGTATGGTCGGCGTCTGTTTGCGTCAGGTGGCGGGCGCGAGGCGGCATTCCTTGTCGGCATCGACGTCGATCGCGTGACCATTTCCTCATATGTGTTGTGTGGGACTTTGGCTGGCATTGCCGGGATTATGCTTGCCTCACGGCTGCATTCCGGTCAGCCGACAGCCGGCGAATTCTATGAGCTCACGGCGATCGCCGCGGTCGTACTCGGGGGAGCGTCGCTCTCCGGTGGCGAAGGCAAACTCTACAAGAGTGTGATTGGCGTCTTTATAATGGTTGTGCTCTCGAACAGCCTGAATCTTCTCAATGTGCCGTCCTATTGGCAGCGAGTTGCTATCGGAACGGTCATTGTCGTCGCCGCGGCTGCGGATCAGTTCAAATCGCGCAGAAAATGATGTCGTTCGAAACCTGGAATAGGGAGGTTGTCATGAAGAAAATGCTGTCGTTAGTTCTTACTCTTTGCGGGGTATGGCTATTCGCTGGCGTTGCGATGGCCCAGAACAAGATCGTTTTGGGAGTTTCTCTCTCATCGGACACCAATCCATTCTATATCGCGATGCGAAAGGGTATTGAAGCCCGCGTCGCCGAACTCGGTTGGCAAGTGCGATTTGTCTCGGCCAACGAACAGGTGGCCACTCAGGTCAATGGCGTTCAAGATCTGGTTGCCCAGAGAGTCAACGGCATCATCATTTCACCGATTGATGAAGTCGCGACGAGCGCGGCCTATGAGGCTGCCTTCAAGGCAAAAATCCCGATCATTTCGATCGGGCGGCATTCCCGGTCACAATTTGAATCCTTGCATGTGATCATGGATGAAGTCTCGATTGGCCGCGAGATCGCCGCCTGGATCGCGAAAGCGGCCGGAGAAAAGGGCAAGGTGGCCATTCTTGCCGGCCCCGCAGGCGCCGCGACCTTCAATAACCTCAAGCAAGGTTTTGAAGCGGAGATCAAGAAACATCCTGGCATGCCCGTGGTCTATGCGCGCAATCTGGCGCTGACCCGCGAGCAGGGATTGAACCAGGCGGAAGACGTGCTTGTCGCTCATCCCGACATCCGGGCGATCTATTGCGGCAATGATGAGATCGCACTTGGTGCCGCGCAAGCCGTGGCGACGGCGGGCAAGAAGGCCAACGTGATCATTACTGGCCTGAATGGCATTCCGCCGGCGATGAAAGCTGTATCGGATGGTAATATCGATTTGACGGTCCAGCTCAATCCGTTGGTGTGGGGACGACTTGGCGTTGACACAATGGATCAATGGCTCAAGGGCAAGAGGCCAGAAGGCAAGGTTTTTTACAAGCACACGCTGGTCGACAAGAGCAATGTGACATCGTTGATGCCACCCAAAAAATAGCTGTGAAATTCCCATCCTGCGTGGCTTGCCTGCGCAGCTTACCAACGCGGGATAGGGCACTGGAAACTGGAACAAGCCAAACTGAAGAATTCAAACTGAAGAATAAGGTGAGGGGTTCGTGACTCGACCCCTCCAAAAGAGGAATTGCGTCATGACCAAAGCAAAGTGGGTGGTTGGGACCGATATCGGCGGTACGTTTACCGACATCATCGGTGTCAATATGGAGACCGGCGAGCAACGTATTGGTAAGGTTCCATCGACGCCACCAACCTATTTCGATGGTGTGATCAATGGATTGATCCGCGCTGGAATCAAGGGCGATGAGGTGGTCAGCTTTCGTCACGGCGCAACGGTTTCGACAAACGCAATTCTCGAACGTAAGGGCGTCAAGACCGCCTTGATCACGACGGAAGGCTTTCGCGATGTGCTGGGTGGTGGTCGTGCTGAACGCATCAGTGCATTCGAGCTCGACTGGGATCCGCCGGATATCATTATTCCGCGACGCAATGTGCTCTGCGTTCGTGAGCGCGTCAGTCCCTACGGCGAGATTCTCGTCCCATTGAACGAGACGGATATCAAGGCTGCCGCGCGCAAGATCAAGAAGCGGGGGATCGAGTCGATTGCGATCGTGTTCATCGACTCCTTCATGAATCCAATTCATGAAATCAGAGCACGTGAGCTGTTGCGTAAGGCATTACCCGATATTGATATCACGGTCTCGCATGAAGTATTGCCGCAGATGCTGGAGTTTGAACGCACCTGCACCACCGTGCTTAACGCCTACATCTCGCCCATTCTCAAAAATTACCTTGGTGGCTTGTCGCGCCGGCTGAAAACAGACTGGAACTATTCCGGGCCGATCCTCGTCACCACTTCCGGCGGCGGCGTCATCGGCATGGACGAGGCGGTGAAATTTCCTGCCAAAACATTCCATTCCTCCCCGGTCTCCGGTGCGGTCGGAATGGCCGGATATATTGGCGGGCTGGCAGGATTCAAAAACGTCATCGCGTTCGAGACCGGTGGCACCACCAATAACGTGTCGATGATCTACAAAGGTGAGCCGGCCATCACCCACGAGTGGAAAATTCTGTGGAACGTGCCTTGCTGTCTGCCGTCCGTCGATACGGTCTATATCGGCGCTGGCGGCGGCTCGATCGGATCCGTCGATAAGGGCAAGATCCTGAATGTGGGCCCACAGAGCATGGGTGCGGTCCCCGGTCCGGCCTGTTACGGCATGGGAGGTGACCAGCCGACCAATACCGACTGTCAGATCGTGTTGGGGCGCATCGATCCCGCTTATTATCTTGGTGGCGAGTTAAAAGTGGATGGCGAGCTGTCGAAGCAAGCATTGAGGGAAAAAATCGGCAGCCAATACGGTTGGGACGCGGAAACATCGGCCGCCAACATGTACATGGTGGCGTTGACCAACCTCATGATGGCGATGCGCATTCAAACCGTTAGCCGCGGCTGGGATCCTCGTGATTTCGCGATCGTGCCTTATGGCGGTGGCGGTGCGATGTATGCCTGCGATCTCGCGCGCGAAATTGGTTCGCCGACGGTGGTGATTCCGCCGCTGCCGGGTTATGCCTCCGCCTTCGGAGCCATTCGTGTCGATGTGAAACATGAATTTACAAAGGCAATCCACAAGACCGGGCAGGAGTTGGATTTCAAGCTGCTCAATAAGCAAATCAACGAATTGGAAAAGAAGGCAGCAGTCGTCCTGAAGGGCGAGGGCATGCAGCCCGGCCAAATCGTCATCCAGCGGTTTGTGGATATCAAATATTTTAGCCAGAGTCGCTTCTTCACTGTCGAAGCGCCTGCGGGAGCGATTAACGATCTCGACGCGGTCACAAAAAATTTCCTGACCGCCATGCAGGTAGCTTATGGATATACGCTTCCGCCTGGGTATACGCCGATTGAACTGGTTAATCTGCGTGTTGTCGCAAAAGGGGAGATTCCAAAACCAAGTCTTCCAAAAAAACAACTCGGCGGAACACTCGCCGATGCGGTCAAGGGACATCGGCGCGTGTGGTACAAGGATGGCGGCTTCGTCAATGCCGCTATTTATGAGCGCGACCGTTTGCCTGTGGGCGCGACTTTCGATGGGCCGGCCGTCGTTGAGCAGCCTGACACCACAAGCGTGCTGCCGCCCGGCACCCACTGTCGGGTGGATGAATACAACAATCTTATCATTCAGGTCGATCGCTAGGGTACGGAGGAATTCATATGAACAAGACCAATAAAGCGTCGACGTCCGGCAGGTGGGGCTCGCTCGCTGAGAGTGGCATCAAGGAAAAGGTGGAGGGCCATGGCATCAACATGGACCTCATCACCTTTGAGGTGATGCGCAATGCCTTCGTCGCGGCTTGTTATGAGGCATCCAACATCATCGAACGGGTGGCTTATCATCCAGTGATTGGCATGGGGCGTGATCGTTCAAATGCGCTCTTGACTCCGGACGGACGTCTGGTGGCGCATGGTCATACCGACGCTGCCGCGCACTATGCGTCTTTCGGTCCATCGGTGAGAGAGCTGCTCAAAACGATCCCCATTGAATCGATGAAACCTGGTGACACGTTCCTGTTTAGCGATCCTTATCGGACAGGATCGCACGTCAATGATACCCGTCTCATCCGTCCGATTTTCTACGATGGTGAAATTGTTGCATTCTCGTGCACCGTGATTCATTGGGCCGATATGGGGGGCCCGATGCCGGGAACATTCAATCCTGAAGCAACGACCTGCTATGCCGAGGGTATCCGCATTCCACCCATTCGCTTGTTTAAGGAAGATGTTCTCGATGAGGAGCTGTTCAGTCTGATTGCAATCAACATCCGTGGCTCGGTGGAACGCCGTGCCGATCTTCAGGCGCAATATGAAGCGGCCAAGTTGATCGACTCCCGTATCAAGGACCTCTGCAAGCGTTATGGTGTCGCCACCCTGCACCAAGCGTTCGAGGAGCAGTTTAATTACACTGAGCGGTTGATGCTGGCGGAGCTGAAAACCCTGCCGGATGGAATCTGGGAGTTTGAGGATTTTGGCGACCAGGATGTGATGTCGCCTGGAAAGCCGCCGATCCGGGTTCACTGCAAGATGACGAAGAAAGGAACGAAACTCAGCTTTGACTGGTCGAAGTCCGATCCACAGCCGCGGGCGTCGTGGGGATGCAGCTACGCCACTTTGACTGGCGGTAATTACCTCGGATTCATGATTTGCTTTCCTCAGTTATTTCCCCTGAACGAAGGTATCATTCGCAACCTGGAGGTAATTTCAAAAAAGGGGACTTGTGTTGATGTTCTGGAGCCGGCGCCAACGACCGGCTATTGCTCCGGAGCTTTCGACAAGATCGAGGCCACCACCATCGCCTGCCTGGCCGGCCCCTTAGGCAAGGTGCAGCCATGGCGCGTCTATCCAGCCGCAGTCAGCCTGACAAATCTGTGCATGGGTGGCTACAACCCTCGTACCAAGAAGGATTTCGTTCAATACACTTATGCGGTCGGCGGAGAGAATGCGCGATCCTACAAGGATGGCAAGTCGCTTATCTTCATGCGGTTCTGCAACGCCCGGACGATTCCTCAGGAGCTGGAGGAGCGCTGGTTTCCCGTTGTCTACACCGCTTACGAAGCGCGGGTTGACTCCTGTGGACATGGCAAGCATCGCGGCGGATTTGCGCTTGTCCGCGAGATGGTCGTGCAGACCGACGTGATCATGACCATTCATGGCGACCGCGAGAAATTTGCCCCCTTCGGCTTGTCCGGAGGCACAAACGGAGGTGGCAGCATGTTGATCATCAACAAGGGCACCAAGAAAGAGATCAATGCCGGAATGTATGCCACCGGGGTTGAGCTCAAGAAGGGCGACAAGATTTATTACTCATCGTCCGGGGGCGGTGGGTTTGGCAATCCGCTCGAACGCGATCCCCAACTTGTTCTTGAGGATGTCATGGATGAATGGTTGACCCCAGAGTCTGCGAAAAAATATTACGGCGTGGCAATCAAGATCATTGATGCGGAGGCGCTCGATTACCGGATCGACATGGCGGCGACAAAAAAGTCTCGTGCTGCGATGAAAAAGAAGAAAGAGCCGATCAAGCATGGCTACGGTCCACACCAGATTCATCCCTTGGGCGAGAAGATCAAGGTGGCTTGGGTGCCGACGGAAGAGGAGGTGGCGCCGCACATCACCATCTCTCGTCCGCCGGGCTGGTAATAGCGCGCGCGATGATGGCGAAGCCTGCGTGGGACTTTGAAAGTCTTCCCAAGGTCCATCCAACGGTGGTTCATATGCTGGCCGAGGCGGCCGTTACCTGCCCCTCGGCCACCGCACTGGTTTTTGGCACAGTTCGCTTAACCTATGCCGGATACCGGGATCGGGTCGCTGCGTTTGCACAAGAACTGATCAGATTGGGTGCGCGCGGTCAGCGGGTGGCACTGATCTGTGGCAATTCGCTCGACCTGCCGATCGCCATGTTTGGTGTCCATGCCGCTGGAGCGCAGGCGGTGCCTATCAATCCGGCGTATACTGTGCGGGAGCTTGCACACATTCTGTCGGATGCCGAGCCAATCGCCTGTATTTTTGATGAGGATGTCGCCGCCGTCGTAGAGCCTTTGTTGACGGCACAGGGAATACGCCATGCCATCGTGGTTGGCGGCGCACGCGGCCGGCGGCTTTGGCAGTCGGTCGGGTCGGAATTCTATGCCCTCCCGGAATTATTGCCTGCTGTCTCCGACCTCGCCACCTTGCAATATACCGGCGGTACCACTGGCCTGCCTAAAGGCGTGAACATTACGCACGGACAGATGGCAGTGAACATCAGCCAGCGCGAAGCGGCCCTTCCGAACAAGCCAGACGATGAAAGCATTCTGTGCATGATGCCTCTCTTCCATGTCTTCGCGGTGGCGATGTGTCTGCACCTTTCAGTTTACTGCCGCGGCAAGCTGGTGATTCTTCCGCGCTACAAGCCGGATCGAGTTTTGGACCTGATCGCGCGCGAACGCATCACGCGCTTGCCCGCGGGACCGACGGTCTTCATTGGTTTACTCAACCATGAGAATTTCGAGAAAACGGAATTTTCCAGCTTGCGTTGTGCGTATTCCGGCTCGGCGCCGCTGCCGGAAGACGTTCTGCGCGAATGGGAAAAGAGAGTGAGGTCGCCAATCCTGGAAGGCTTCGGCCAAACGGAGGCCGGGCCGGTACTCACCTATATCCGCGATGGCGGGCCCTATAAGCCAGGCTCGGTCGGGCAGGCCCTTCCGTTAACCGAGATCCAGATTGTTGACATCGAGAGTGGTCTAAAGGTTTTGCCGACTGGCGAGAAAGGCGAAATCCGCGCCAGAGGACCGCAGATTATGTTGGGTTACCGTAATCGTCCGAAGGAAACCGCTGAAGCCTTACGCTGTGGCTGGCTCTATACAGGCGACATCGGAGAGTTCGATGCCGACGGCTATTTGTTTATCCGCGATCGTAAGAAAGATATGGCAATTGTCGGCGGATACAATGTCTATCCGCGAGAAATCGAAGAGCTATTGTTCGCTCATCCGTCCATCAAGGAAGCGGCCGCCGCAGGTGTTCCCGATGCCTATTATGGTGAAACCGTCCGCGCTTATGTTGTTCTGAAAGACGGCGCACTGATGACGGCGGAGGAAATTCTCGATTATTGCCGGGCGAATCTGGCGCGTTACAAGGTTCCATCGAGAATATTCCTCGTTCGGGAATTGCCACGGACGACTGTCGGAAAAATCGACAAACTGGAATTACGCGCGAAGCTGTCCAAAGAGAGCTGATATGACGGTTTGGCCTGCACCCGGTTCGGTTGACACCCGCCTAAGCTAATTCAGTCTGCCGCTCGAACTCTATAGAACTCATATAGCCGATCGTCGAGTGCTGGCGTTTCGACTTTTTTTGGCGTAAGTTTGTTGCCATAAAGCATTCGAGTGCGGATTCCGATTGAAGCCGGCCGGGTATTCCGACGCGAAGCCGGCCATCGTTCCGATTTGATGTAGGCCACCATTCCGATTTGAAGCCGGCCACCCGGTCGGCGATGGATTGGGGCGTTTCCCTGCAGGTCAGCACCTCGGGCATCAGATCTCCTCGACGATCAACGAGGGGAACAGGATGCCGGCGAAAAGAGAGCTGACGATGCGGCAATTTCGACAGATGCTGCGGCTTCACCGTGACGGGGTGAGCGCCCGCGAGATCGGGCGCACGCTGGGGGTGGCGCGCAGCACGGTTCAGGACAATCTCAAGCGGGCGGCGGCAGCCGGGCTGGCGTGGCCGCTAGCCGCCGAGCTGACCGACGGCGTGCTGGAGCAACGGCTGTTCGCCCGCGCCGGGGGTGAGGTCTGGATTCCGCTGGCGGTCGGAGCGGGATTGGGCGGCCCTGGCGCGCGAACTGAAGCGTCCCGGCGTCAATCTGATGGTGCTCTGGGAGGAGTACCGGGACGGGCACCCGGATGGCTACGGCTACTCGCGGTTCTGCGACCTGTTCCGGGAGTTCGAGCGGCGCCTGTCGCCCGTGATGCGCCAGCACCACGCAGCCGGCGACAAGGTGTTCGTCGATTACTTGGGCAAGAAGATCGGGATTGTAGATCCCGAGACCAGTGTGGTGCGCGACGCCGAGATCCTTGTTCCGCCAAAATAGTTCCCTGTTTCGTTGAGTAGGGAATTTGCATCTAATACCCTGTCTCGGCGCTACTATTTTGAGTCTCCGGAACGCCAGAAGCCAGGATTTTGCAAAATTCCCTGTTAGCAGGGAAAATAAGCAGAGCAGGGGAGCATCTGAACTGCTGCGCCAGCCAACCGGTCGTGGTCTCTCGCCTGGGCGGACAGAAATTCAGCGAGAAGGCCGCAAACACGCGACTTCTTGTGAGCCGCTGCCGTCTCTGGAATGGCCGATTGCTTGAGTTTACCCTCACGCTCCGCGGAAATCTCCCGCCGATTTTTTGAAAATTACCGTTTTCGGGAGAATGACGGTGGAGACCGGTTTGATGTCACTGGCACCTGGGGCCGCCAGTCGACAGAGCGTTGTCTGCGAACGAGGGAAGTCAGATGCCCTTTGGCGCGGGCCGTTCAAAACCAGGCTTTTTTGCCTGCGCTAAGTGCCGTGTGGACCGTTACCGCTCTTGAACACCAAAACAAATGATACGGTCGTCGCGGTGTTGGCAATAACGAGATTCTTGCCGCGCTGGATCGAGGGACTGCTGGCGCGTTACAACGAGTTGGGCAAAGCGGCGCTCGGCGATTTGCGGCGCCACAATGGGATGCGTCCTTCCGTCCTCAAGCGCGATCTCCTGGAAAAGCTCAAGATACGACTGCGGGAGCCGCCGCCGGACGGCTGGGTGTGGTCGAGCCGAAAGGTAGCGGACTTCTTGGCAGCCGAGCTGGGCTGGAGAAGCTCGTGCCGCAGCGCGGCTGGGAGGCGCTCAAGGCGATCAGCT
>CAYJNT010000014.1:0-2808 GCA_964370945.1 uncultured Hyphomicrobiales bacterium
AACAAGGGCATCTATCCGAGCATGATCCATGCCGGCGTCTATTCGGCGGTCACGCATTATCTGAAGGCGGTCAGCGAGCTGAAGAGCGACGCCGACGGCAAGGCCGTGGTTGCGAAGATGAAGGCGACGCCGACCGACGACAAATTGTTCGGCAAGGGAACAATCCGCGCCGACGGCCGCAAGATCCACCCGATGTATCTGTTCGAGGTCAAGAAGCCCGCAGAATCGAAAGGGCCCTGGGATCTTTATAAAGTGCGTGCAACCATTCCCGCGGCCGAAGCCTTCCGGCCGATCAGCGAAGGCAAGTGCCCGCTGGTCAGCGGCTGACGCAAGTTGCATGACGGGAGCGGGCGTTTCGCCCGCTCCCGGATTGCCAGAGCATGATGCCGAAAAGTGCGAAGCGGTTTTCGGACGACATCATGCTCTAACTTAATGGAGTCGATCACGTTTATGATTTTGGATCGATACGATCCAAAATCATCGTGATCTAAGGGTGATCGCGTGGTCGAGATTTTCGGCATTCCCTCGCAAGCCTTGTTTGGTCAGCTTCTGATCGGGCTGATCAACGGCTCGTTCTATGCGCTGCTCAGTCTGGGGTTGGCCGTCATCTTCGGCATGCTCAACATCATCAATTTCTCGCATGGCGCCCAATACATGCTGGGTGCGTTCGCCGCCTATTTCCTCCTGCAGGTCGCCGGCCTCAATTACTGGATCGCGCTGATCGTCGCGCCGATCCTTGTCGGACTGACCGGCGTCGTCATCGAGCGGGTCTTCCTGCAATGGCTCTACAAGCTCGATCACCTCTACGGATTGCTGCTGACCTTCGGACTCGCCTTGATCATCGAGGGCGTGTTCCGGAATTATTTCGGCTCGTCGGGCTTGCCTTATCGCGTTCCGGACGCGCTGCAAGGCGGCCAAAATCTCGGCTTCATGTTTCTGCCGAATTACCGCGCCTGGGTTATTGTGTTCTCGCTGATCGTCTGCTTTGCGACCTGGTTCCTGATCGAGCGCACGCGGCTCGGGGCCAACCTGCGCGCCGCGACCGAAAATCCGACGCTCGTTCGCGCCTTCGGCATCAACGTGCCGCGCATGATCACGCTGACCTATGGCTTCGGCGTCGGCCTGGCGGCTCTCGCCGGCGTGATGGCAGCGCCGATCTACAACGTTTCTCCGCAAATGGGTTCCGACCTGATCATCATCGTGTTCGCGGTGGTGGTGATCGGCGGGATGGGATCGATCATGGGCGCGATCCTGACTGGCTTCGGACTCGGCGTGATCGAAGGCCTGACCAAGGTGTTCTTCCCGGAGGCGTCCAACACGGTGATCTTCGTCATCATGGTGATCGTGCTCCTGATCCGGCCGGCCGGATTGTTCGGACGGGGAGCCTGACATGGAACAGGCCGTGAAGATGGAAGGCTCCGTGCGGACCGAACGGCCGCGCAGCGAAATCATCGCTTTCGTTCTGATGGCGGCGGCGCTCGCGGTGGCACCCGGCGTCATCTACCCGCTCTTTCTCATGAAAGCCCTGTGTTTCGCGCTGTTTGCCTGCGCGTTCAATCTCCTGATCGGCTATGTCGGCTTGCTCTCCTTCGGGCATGCGCTGTTCTTCGGATGGGCGAGCTATGTCTCCGCGCATGCGGCCAAGGTCTGGGGTTTTCCGCCCGAGCTTGCGATCCTGACCGCGACGGCCGCCGCCGCGGCCTTGGGACTTGTCGCGGGCGCGGTCGCCATCCGCCGCCAGGGCATCTACTTCGCCATGATCACGCTGGCGCTGGCGCAGATGATGTATTTCTTCGCGGTGCAAGCGCCTTTCACCGGCGGTGAGGACGGCATCCAGTCGGTGCCACGTGGGAAGCTATTCGGATTCATCAATCTGTCCGACCAGATGACCATGTACACCTTCGTCGCCGTCATTTTCATTCTGTGCTTCCTTCTGATCTACCGGATCATTCATTCGCCCTTCGGCGAGGTCCTGAAGGCGATCCGCGAGAACGAGCCGCGCGCGATTTCCCTCGGCTACAAGACTGACCGCTACAAGCTCGCGGCCTTCGTGCTCTCCGCAGCACTCACCGGCGTTGCCGGCGGAACGAAAGCGCTTGTGTTCCAGCTCGCCTCGCTGACCGACGTCAATTGGCCGATGTCGGGCGAAGTCGTGCTGATGACGCTGCTCGGCGGTCTTGGCACCGTGTTCGGACCGGTGGTCGGCGCTTTCATCATCATCGCGATGCAGAATTATCTCGCCGCCTTCGGGCAATGGGTGATGGTGATCCAGGGCACGATTTTCGTGATCTGCGTCATGCTGTTCCGCCGCGGCATTGTCGGCGAACTGGCCAATCTGCTGCGCATTAAGCTATAACGCGCGCCCTTCGTTCTCACATCGCAGGAGTGTCCGATGAGCGCCGAAGCCCGCCTCAAGGAGCTTGGTATCGTGCTGCCGCCCGTTCCGAAGCCGGTGGCGAATTACGTTCCGTATCGGCTGGTTGGCGGCTTTCTCTACCTGTCAGGGCAGGTGCCGCGCGATGCGAACGGCAGCATCCTGGCCGGAAAGGTGCCGACCGAAGTCTCGGTCGATGAAGCCTACAAGCATGCCCGCATTGTCGGACTGAGCCTGCTCGCAGCCGCGCGCGACGCCCTCGGCACGCTCGACCGCGTCGAGGCGGTGGTGAAGCTTCTCGGCATGGTCAACGGCGTGCCCGATTTCGGTGAACAGCCGAAAGTCGTCAACGGCTGCTCGGATCTGATGGTCGAGGTGTTCGGCGATCGCGGCCGGCACGCGCGTTCGGCGGTCGGCATGGGTTCGCTGCCCGC
>CAYJNT010000014.1:2908-29444 GCA_964370945.1 uncultured Hyphomicrobiales bacterium
TCGGCGATCGCGGCCGGCACGCGCGTTCGGCGGTCGGCATGGGTTCGCTGCCCGCCCGCGCGACGGTCGAAATCGAGGCCATCCTGGCAGCGACGGCCTGATATGCGTTACGCCTCTTGAGAAGGCACGGTGGGGCTCCGTATAAGGAATGTCCCGCCGCCGGTGACCTCACTCATGAGCAAGCTTTTTTCTCCGATCAAGCTCGCCGCGCTCGATCTCGCAAACCGCATCGTTGTCTCGCCGATGTGCCAATATTCGGCCGCCGACGGATCAGCGACCGACTGGCACCAGACCCATCTCGGCATGCTCGCGAATTCCGGCGCGGCTCTGGTCGTGGTCGAGGCCACCCACGTCGAGCGCCACGGCCGCATCACCCACGGCTGCCACGGCCTTTATTCCGACGCCAACGAGGATGCGATCCGGCGCGTGCTGCTGCATTGCCGCCGCATCGGCAGCGCGAAATTCGGCATCCAGCTCGCGCATTCCGGTCGCAAGGGTTCGTCGCAGCGCCCCTGGGAAGGCGGCAAGGGCCTGAAAGGCGACGACGATCCGTGGGAAACGATCGCGCCGTCGGCCATCGCTTATGGCAACGAATGGCCGGCGCCGCGCGAAGCGACCCGCGCCGACATGGACCGCGTGCGCGATGCGTTCGCGAATTCGGCAAAGCGCGCCATCGCGGCCGGCTTCGACGCGATCGAACTGCATCTCGCGCACGGCTATCTGCTGCATACCTTTCTGTCGCCGATTTCCAACCATCGCAAGGACGAGTTCGGCGGTTCGCTGGAGAACCGCATGCGCTATCCGCTGGAAGTTGCGCGCGCGGTGCGCGCGGTCGTTCCGAGATCCGTTCCGCTCGGGGCGCGTGTCTCGGCGACCGATTGGGTGGAGGGCGGCTGGACAATCGAAGACAGCATAAAGCTTTGCCGCGCGCTCAAGGCTGAGGGTGTCGATTTCATCTGCACGTCGTCGGGCGGGATCCTGTTCACGACACGTGCGCCGCACGACGTCGACAATAACGCGGCGCTGGCCGAGAAAATCCGGCGCGAGGCGGGCATCGCCACCCGCGCGGTCGGTCTGATCACCGAGCCGCAAAAGGCGGAGGATATTCTGGCGAAAGGTCAAGCCGATCAGATCGCGATTGCGCGCGGTTTTCTCGACAATCCGCATTGGGCCTGGCACGCCGCGAAACAGCTGGGCGCCGAAGTCAAGCGTCCGGATCAGTATCTGCGCGCGGGGCCGCAATTCTGGCCGCCCGCAAGATCGCAATAGGATTTTGAAGGCCGATCATGGCCGAACCCGCTTTTCCCGATCAGGCCCGCGCCGTCATCATCGGCGGCGGCGTGATGGGCTGCTCGCTCGCCTATCATCTCGTAAAACTCGGCTGGCGCGATGTGATCCTGCTGGAGCAGGGGCGGCTGTCCTGCGGCACTACCTGGCACGCGGCCGGTCTCGTCGGGCAATTGCGCGCGCACCAGAATATGACGCGCCTCGTTCAATATTCGGCGCAGCTTTATGCGCAGCTTGAGAAGGAAACCGAACAGGCCACCGGCTGGAAACAATGCGGATCGGTGCTGGTCGCGCGCACGCCCGAGCGCGTCACCTTGTTCAAGCGCATCGCATCGTCCGCCAAGGCGCAGGGAATCGATTGCACGGTGATTTCCATCAAGGAAGCGGCCGATAAGTATCCGATCATGCGCACTGACGATCTTGCCGGCGCGCTGTGGTTGCCGCTCGACGGCAAGGTCAATCCCGCCGATATCACGCAGGCGCTGGCGAAGGGTGCGCGCATGGGCGGCGCGCGTATTTTTGAGCAAACACGCGTGACCGCGATCCATCGCAGGAATGGCGCGGTGACCGGGGTTGCGACCAGCCGTGGCGAGATCAAAGCGGAGGTCGTGGTCAATTGCGCCGGCCAATGGGCGAAGCAGGTCGGCCGCATGTGCGGGGTGACCGTGCCACTGCATTCCGCCGAACACATGTACATCGTCACCGGCAAGGTCGCTGGCGTGCATCCCGATCTTCCGGTGTTGCGCGATCCCGACGGCTACATCTACGTCAAGGAGGAAGTCGGGGGTCTTCTGATGGGCGGCTTCGAACCGCACGCCAAGCCCTGGGCGATGGACGGTATCCCGGAGAATTTCGAATTCGGGGTACTCCCGGATGACTGGGATCAGTTCCAGATCCTGATGGAGAATGCGCTCATTCGCCTTCCGGCGCTGGAAACGGCGGAGATCAAGACTTTCATGAACGGGCCGGAGAGCTTCACGCCCGACAACAATTTCATCCTGGGCGAAGCGCCTGAACTGAAGAATTTCTTCGTTGGCGCAGGATTCAATTCCATCGGTATTGCGTCGGGCGGCGGCGCAGGCCGCGCGCTCGCGGAATGGATTGTGCAGGGCGAGCCGACGCTCGATCTCTGGCCGGTCGATATCCGCCGTTTCGCCAAATTCTACGACAACGACACCTTCCTGCACGATCGCGTGAAGGAAGTGCTCGGCCTGCACTACGTCATGCCCTGGCCGAACCGCGAGCTTGCCTCGTCGCGTCCGTTCCGCCGTTCGCCGCTCTACGATCGCCTCGTGGCGAAGAACGCTTTGTTCGGCTCCAAGATGGGTTGGGAGCGTCCGAATTTCTTCGCGCCGTCTAAGGCCGATGCGCGGCTCGATTATTCCTTCGGGCGGCAGAACTGGTTCGCGTATGCCGCCGCGGAGCACGAGGCTGCGCGCGAGGGTGTGGCGATTTTCGACCTTACGTCGTTTTCCAAATTCCTGTTGCAGGGGCGTGATGCGCAAAGTGTGCTGCAATATCTCTGTGCCAACAATCTCGACATTCCCATCGGCGGCAGTGTCTATACGGGCTTGCTCAATCATCGGGGGAATTTCGAGAGCGATCTGACGGTATCGCGTATCGGCGACGACCGTTTCCTGATCGTCACCGGCACCGCTCAGACGACGCGCGATGCGCACTGGATCAGGCGCAATCTGCCGGAGGGAAAACAGGTCTATCTCAGCGATGTGACCTCGGCCTATGCCGTGATCGCGGTGATGGGCCCGTTGTCGCGGCAATTGCTGTCGAAACTCACCAAGGCGTCGCTGGATAACACGGCGTTTCCGTTCGGCACGGTCCGCGACATCGGCATCGGTCCGGCCACGGTGATCGCTGCCCGACGAACTTATGTTGGCGAGCTTGGATGGGAACTTTACATTCCGGTGGAACTTGCGGCGAGTGTGTATGACGCCTTGATGGAAGCCGGTGCGGCGCTCGGCGCGAAGGACGCGGGTTATTACGCCATCGAGTCGTTGCGGCTTGAAAAAGGCTATCGCGCCTGGGGCCGCGAATTGACGCCGGACTACAACCCCTTTGAGGCGGGCTTAGGCTTCGCCGCCGATCTGAACAAGAGCGACTTCCTCGGCCGCGCGGCGCTCGTCGCCGCGAAAGGCAAGCCATTGTCGCGGCGCTTGCTGAGTTTCACCGGGATGACAGCCGACACGCCGCTGGCGCATGGCGGAGAGCTTGTTCTGCGCAATGGCGAACCCGCGGGCGAGATCACGTCGGCGGCTTACGGCCATACGCTTGGCGGAATCGTCGCGCTCGGTTATGTCACCACCGGCAGTGCGGCCGTGAATGCGGAATTTCTGTCCGCCCGCTATGAACTCGATATCGCCGGTGACCGGGTGCCCGTCAAAGCCAGCCTGAAAGCGCCATACGATCCAACGAATGCGCGCGTGAAGGGATAACATGGATCCCTTTGTCTTTGCGGCCGTGCTGCTGGCGGCCGCCTGCCACGCGGCATGGAACGCGGTCCTTAAAGTGCGCCTCGATCCGTTCCGGACCGTGGCGCTGATTGCGACCGCGTCGGCGATCGTTGCGCTGCCGATGCTGCCCATTGTCGGCCTGCCGCCCGCGAAAGCCTGGCCCTGGCTGATCGGCTCGCTGATCCTGCATCTCGGCTATTACATCGGCCTGACTGAAGCCTACCGGACCGGCGACATGGGGCAGGTCTATCCAATCGCGCGTGGCAGCGCGCCGCTGATGACGGCCGGCATGAGCACGACATTCCTCGGTGAACGGCTTGGACTGATCGGCTGGAGCGGGATCGTCATTTTGATTTTCGGCATTTTTCTGATTTCGCTGCACGGCGGGCGCGATCTTGCGCGGCTTGACCGGCGCGCGGTCGGCTTCGCCTTCTTCACGGCGGTGACGATCTGCGGTTATTCGCTGGTGGACGGGACCGGTGCGCGCACCGCGGGCAGCGCGCATTCCTATTCGGTGATGCTGTTTCTGCTCGACGGGCTGATGATGGCTGCGTTCGCTTTTCTGCGGAACGGAAGGACAACGATCACCGACATGACGAGCCACTGGAAAGCCGCGTTCGTTGGCGGAACGCTCTCTCTCGTGGCCTATTGGATCGCGATCTGGGCGATGACAGTGGCGCCGATTGCGCTGGTGGCCGCTCTACGCGAAACCAGCGTCCTGTTCGGCGCGGCCATTGCCGTGATTTTCCTGAAAGAACCGCTACGGGCCTCGCGCCTCGTCGCCGCCGGCATGATCGTCGCCGGACTTGTCCTGATCCGGCTGCACTAACACTTACGACGACGTGATCGGCTTGTCCGCGATGGCGACCGGATCAGCGGTCGGTCCGCGCAACCGGCTGTCATGCAATTCGCCGGCGACTTCCAGGATCGGGTAGGCGACCGACGTCAGGTGCCCGCTGATGCGCTTGAGATCGCGGATGATGTCGAGATGGATCGAGCTCGTCTCGATCGATTCCGGACGCCCCTCGCGCAATCGCGCGAAATGGCTGTCGGACGCCGATATTTCGGCGGCACGCATCGCCGCTTTTTCCGCGAGTAGGCGGCGCGCGAGCGCAACGTCACGCGTCGCGAAGACGTTATAGGACAGCCGCATATTGTCCATGATCCGCGCATGGAACGAGCGGATTTCGGCCAGGCCCTCCGGCGAGAAGGCGTAGCGGTTCTTGATCTTCTTGGCCGCGAGCTCCATCAGGTTCTTGTCGATGATGTCGCCGATATGCTCGAGATTGGTCGTGAAGGTCAGGATTTCGAGATAACGCCGGCTTTCCTCATCGGTCATCTCTTCCTTCGACATCTTCACAAGATAGAGCTTGATCGCCTCATGCAGGCGGTCGACCGCGTCGTCCTGTTTTTCGACGTCACGCACGAGCTTGGCGTCGGAGTTCTCGAACACGACGAGTGCCTGCCGCAACATGTCGGCGACCCGATCGCCCATATGCAGCGTCTCGCGCATGGCGCAGGCGAGTGCTTCCGACGGCGTGTCGAACACGTTGGGGTCGAGATGCCGCGGCTGTCCGAGATCGACGGTTTCCGGCCGGTCCGGCATCACGCGCTCAGCCAGGGAGGCGACGAGATAAACGAGCGGCAGAAACGCCGTGGCCACCACGAGGTTGAATGCAGTGTGGAAATTGATCGTGATACGGCCAGGATCGGCTTCGATATGCGACAGCCATCCCGCGAGCGGGGCGACCGCGAACAGGAGCGGGATCGCGATGCTTGCCCGCATGATGAGATTGCCGAGCGGGACGCGGCGGGCGGCGGGCAGCGAGCCGGAGAGCGAAAGGAGCGGGGCGAGCGCTCCGCCGACATTGGCGCCGAGAACGAGCGCGAGGGCGAGCGGCATCGGCAGCGCGCCGGCGGCGGCCAGCGACATCACCAGCAGGACGACCGACAGACTCGAATGCACGATCCAGGTGACCCCGGCGGCAACCAGGAATCCGAGGATCGGCTCGCCGGCAAGGCCGGTCAGCATGGAACGGATGGCAAAGGATTCCTTCAGCGGCCCGGCCGCGGCCGCGAGATGCGACAATGCGAGCAGCATGAAGCCGAGGCCGATGGAAATGCGCGCGACGCCGCGCGCCTTGTCGGCCTGCGAGGACATGAAGGTGAAGACGCCGAGCGCAACGAGAATCGTCCACAGCCATTTGATGTCGAAGGAGAATATCTGCGCCGCGACCGACGAGCCGACATCGGCACCGAGCATCACCGCGAGCGCAAGCGGCAATGCGATCAGACCGCGGCCGGCGAAGGAAGCGAGCAGCAGGGCGGTTGCGGTGGAGCTTTGCAGGATGCCGGTGACGCCGATGCCCGCGACGAACGCGCTCATGCGCGTGCGGCTGCGGGTCGCCACCACGCGGCGAAGCGCGGCGCCGAAGGCGCGCATCATACCGGTGCGGACCATGCGCACGCCCCAGAGCAGAAGCGCGACGCTTCCCAGGAATGTTGCGAATAATTCAGTACCGGACATTCAGTCAAAACCTTCAGCAAGAGAATGCGGCACGAGCACGATTCCTTCGCACTATAGGACCCAGATTGGAGCCGAAAAGTGCTTTTTGTAGCATGCCCTCGGGTGCCATCGCGAGAAAGGGGCGGGCCAGCGCTAACCGCGGAGGCTGACCAGCATATTCTTTACATTAAGCGGACAGTTGAAATCGAGTCGCCTCGCCTGAGCGATGGAGGCGGGCAAACTATTTAGGTTGCCACTGGCGTCCCCCGAATGGGGTCGTAATGACATTCCTTTCAGGCAAAAATCGACTATTGTTCAAGGGCGCACATCGCAGTTGAACGGATTATGCCGTGACCAAAATGATTATCGGCAATAATCGGCCGAAAAAGCCGATCCGGCACCGGCACATCGTGGCGGAATTGACCGCGTCTCCGACCGTGCGCACATCGGACCTGGCGCGAAGCCTCGGCGTTTCAACTGAAACCGTGCGGCGCGACATCGAGGAATTGACCCAGCAGGGACTTGTCAGCCGCACCTATGGCGGTGCCGCGAGTCCCCATGTCGGTCTGCAATTGCAGGCGACCGAACGCGAAGCCTATTTTGTGGAGGAGCGAAAGCGCATCGCACGGCTTGCCGTGCAGCTTGTACGGCCGGGCGACGTCCTGATGATCGATGCCGGCTCGACCAACACCTATTTCGCACGCGCGCTTGGCGTGACGGCGCAGGACATCACCGTCATTACCAACGGATTCAGCGTCGCCAATGCGTTCGCGGGACAATCGCGCGTGCGCGTCATTTTCTGTCCCGGCGACGTGAGCGAAGCCGAACGTGGCGTTTACGGGCAGGAAACGACGGCATTCCTCAACCGTTTCCATGCGGATGTCGCCTTCATCGGCGCCAGCGGCGTGACGTCGGAGGGTCCGACCGACGTCGAGACCCAGGCCTGTTGGATCAAGCGCGCCATGCTCGGCCGCGCCGAGCGGCGGGTGCTGCTCGCGGATTCGAGCAAGTTCCAGCGCAAGCATTTCGAGATCGTCTGCGCGTGGTCGCAACTGACCGACTTTGTCACCGACGCGGAATTGCCCGCACCATTGGCGCGCAAGCTGTCCGGCGATGCCCTGACCGCCCATATCGCGTCCTGAAATCTCTCCCCCACCTTCCGTGCGAAAAATCGAATATTGTTGGTCTTTCCACAAAAATAGGATATAATACCTAGATATTTACGTAATTCCGGTTGATCTTCCAACATTTTTTTGAATAGGTGGCACAATCCGTTTCTTGGGAGGAAACGGGGTTGGCTTGGCAAAAACAAAACGGTGGCCATGCAGGACATTCGCGCACTCGACCGGACGACGCTCGATCGCGTCCGGTTTGTGCTGACCGATATCGATGACACGGTGACGACAGATGGGCGGCTTCCTGCGGCCTCCTATGACGCGCTCGAACGCCTGCAGCAGGCGGGTCTCGCCGTCATTCCGATCACCGGCCGCCCGGCCGGCTGGTGCGACATGATCGCCCGGCTCTGGCCGGTGGATGCCGTCGTTGGCGAGAACGGCGCTTTTTATTTTTCCTACGACCACAAGACGCGGACGATGAAGCGGGCTTATTTCGCATCCGCTGCTGAACGCGCCGCGAACCGCGCGCGCCTCGAAGCCATTCGCGCGAAGGTGCTCGCCGAGGTGCCGGGAGCGGCCGTCGCGTCCGACCAGGCCTATCGCGAGGCCGATCTCGCCATCGATTTTTGCGAAGATGTTCCCGCGCTTCCACAAAGCGCCATCGACAAAATCGTGACGATTTTCGAATCCGCCGGTGCGCAGGCAAAAGTCAGCTCGATCCACGTCAACGGCTGGTTCGGGCATTACGACAAGCTTTCGACGACGCGGGTGATGATGAAGGAGAAGTTCGACATCGATCTCGACGCCGCACGCGAGCTAGTCGCATTCATCGGCGATTCCCCAAACGACGAGCCCATGTTCGCGTTCTTCCCGGTCTCCATCGGCGTGGCCAATGTCCGCGACGCGCTCCACCGCTTCAGATCGCCGCCCGCTTATGTGACGCGGGGGCGGGGCGGGGCGGGCTTTGTCGAATTCGCGGATTTTCTGATCGCGTTCCGCTCGGCCGGCAATTTTGCCGGCGGAAAGGCCGCAGCGGGATGACCGGATCGGCCGACCATAACGTCGATCTGCTCGTGATCGGCGGCGGCATCAACGGCGCCGGCATCGCGCGCGATGCTGCCGGCCGGGGCTTGAAAGTCCTGCTCTGCGAAAAGAACGATCTCGGCAGCGCAACGTCATCGGCCAGCAGCAAGCTTATTCACGGTGGCCTTCGCTATCTGGAGCATTTCGAAATCCGCCTGGTGAGCGAGGCGCTCGCCGAACGCGAAGTGCTGCTTCGCATCGCTCCGCATATCACGCGTCCGCTGCGCTTCGTCCTTCCGCTCGATTCTTCGCTGCGACCGGCCTGGATGATCGCGATCGGCTTGTTCCTGTATGATCATCTCGCGCGCCGTTCGCGCCTTGCTGCGTCGCGCAGGCTGGATTTGCGAACCGCGCCGGAAGGCCGGCCGCTGAAAGCCGAAATCACCAAAGGCTTTTCTTATTCCGATGGCTGGGTCGACGACAGCCGCCTTGTCGTGCTGAACGCGATGGACGCCGCCGCGCGCGGGGCGGTCGTGATGCCGCGCTGGGCCTGCCAGACGGTTCTGCGGCAGGAAAAGCGATTCATCGCCCAACTGGTCGCGTCCGGCGGCCGGAAGGCCAGCGTCAACGCGCGCGTCGTGGTCAACGCGGCCGGCCCTTGGGCGGGACGGATGCTCAACCAGATCACCGGCGAGCGCGATCCGCTGCGGCTGGTGAAGGGTAGCCATATCGTCGTGCCGCGGCTCTACGACGGCGATCACGCCTATATTCTGCAAAATGACGACAAACGCATTGTGTTCACGATTCCCTATGAGGGGCGCTTCACCGTGGTCGGTACGACCGACATTGCCTATAGCGGCGATGCCGGACACGTTTCGATCGATCCGGACGAAGTTTCTTACCTTTGCGCGGCGGTGAACCGCTGGTTTCGCCAGCCGCTGCAGCCGGAATCCATCGTCTCGACTTACGCCGGCGTGCGTCCACTGATCGACGATGATCAATCTGATCCGTCCGCCGTGACGCGCGACTATGTTTTCGATCTGCGCGGCGGCAGCGATGAACCGGTTCTGCTGTCGATCTTCGGCGGAAAACTAACGACCTACCGGCCGCTGGCGGAAGCCGCACTTGACAAGATCAGGAAATTTTTCCCGCAAATGTCAGGATCGTGGACAAGCACAGCGCCGCTACCCGGAGGCGATATTCCCGGGGGCGATATCGACGCGTTCGAAACCGCGTTCCTGCGCGATCATTCCTGGGTCGCACCCGACATCGCGCGTCGTTATGCGCGCGCTTATGGCGATCGCGCGAAAATTGTCCTCGATGGCGCGCGCGGCATGCCCGATCTGGGGCGACACTTTGGCTCTGGTCTGTATCAGCGCGAGGTCGAATATTTGATCGGCCATGAATGGGCCGAGACGGCGGAGGATATTCTGTGGCGCCGCACCAAGCTCGGTCTTCACATCACGCCGGAAGGCATCGCCGCGCTCGAAGGCTGGCTCGCGCAGCGTTCGCCTGATCTTGAAGCCGCGGCTTCTCTAAGGGACAAGCGCGCATGACCGCAATCGCACTCGATCGTGTTTCGAAAATCTGGGGCGGCGTTCGCGCGGTCGACGAGGTGAGTCTCGTCGCGGACGCGGGCACGCTGCTCGTGTTGCTCGGTCCGTCGGGATGCGGAAAGTCCACAACCTTGCGGTTGATCGCAGGCCTCGAAGCCGCGGATTCCGGAACCATCCGTATCAGCGACGAAGACGTCACCGATCGTCCGCCCGCGGAGCGCCATATTTCGATGGTGTTCCAGTCCTATGCGCTGTTCCCGCATTTAAGCGTGGCGGAGAACATCATTTTCGGCCTGCGGGTGCGCGGCGTCGGGCGCGCCGAGCGCGATGAGCGCCTGAAGCGTGTCGCTGCGATTGTGGGCTTAAGCCATCTTCTGGAGCGAAAGCCGTCGCAATTGTCGGGCGGTCAGCGGCAACGCGTCGCGCTCGGCCGCGCCATCATCGCGGAAGCGCCGGTCTGTCTGATGGATGAGCCACTTTCCAATCTCGACGCCAAGTTGCGCCATGAAATGCGCTCGGAAATCCGTTCGCTGCAGCAGCGCCTCGGCATGACCATGGTTTATGTCACGCACGATCAGACCGAAGCCATGACCATGGCCGATCGCGTCGTGCTCATGCGTGACGGCCGTGTGGAGCAGAATGGGACGCCGGAAGAGCTTTACAACCACCCGGCCACTGAATTCACCGCACGCTTTATCGGCACACCGCCCATGAACATCATGACGCAGGCACATACACTGCTCGGCGTCCGGCCAGAGCATATGCGGCTTGTGTCACAGGGCGGTCGTCCGGCCATCGTAAAGAGCGTCGAGCATCTCGGCGCCGACAGTGTCGTGGCCTGCGAGATTGACGGGCAGGCTGTCGCAATCCGCCAGGATGGCTTTGTGAAAACGAGCGCGGGCGAGCGCATCCAGGTCGCATGGGATCCGGCGCAGGAACACCAATTCGATAAGGCGTCAGGACGCCGGATCGAGAAGCGGGGAGGCCATGTTCAAATGGCGACCGCATCCACAGCGTGAATGAAACCGACGGCGCATCCGTGCCGCGCAAAATGGGAGGAACGCAGATGAAAAGAATTCTGAATTTAGCGGCGGCGGGCGTGGTTGCCGCCACGCTCGGCGCCGCGACGCGGCCCGCGGCGGCGGTCGACCTTCAACTCTACTATCCGGTCGCCGTCGGTGGCCCGGTGACAAAGATCGTGGACGACATGGTTGCGCGCTTCCACAAGGAGAATCCGGATATCAAGGTGACGGCGGTTTATGCCGGCAATTACACCGACACGATGACCAAGGCGATGACCGCCATGAAGGGCGGCCAGCCGCCGCAATTGTCGGTGTTGCTCTCGACCGACGTTTTCACGCTGATCGACGAGAAAGCGATCGTTCCGATCGATGACGTTGTCACCGACAAGGCTTGGTTGAAGAATTATTATCCGGCTTTCATGGCGAACGGGCAGATCGGCGGCAAGACCTGGAGCATTCCATTCCAGCGCTCCACCATCGTGCTCTACTGGAACAAGGACGCGTTCAAGGAGGCTGGCCTCGATCCGGAGAAGGCGCCGGCGAGCTGGGACCAGATGGTCGAGATGGGCAAGAAGCTCGTCAAGAAGGACGCTTCGGGTAACACCACGCGCTGGGGCGTCGAGATCCCGACAACGGGCTACGCTTACTGGATGCTTCAGGCGCTCGCCATCGAGAACGGCCAGAGGATGATGAACGAGGCGGGCAATGAGGTCTACCTGACCGCACCGAAGACGGTGGCGGCGTTAGACTACTGGGTCGATCTCTCGCGCAAACATGGCGTGATGCCGACTGGCACCATCGACTGGGCGACACTTCGCACCGATTTTCTCGAAGGCAAGACCGCGATGATGTGGCACACCACGGGCAACCTGACCGCGGTGAAGGACGGCGCAAAGTTCAATTTCGGCGTCGCCATGCTTCCGGCTAAGGAGCGGCGCGGCTCGCCGACCGGCGGCGGCAGCTTCTACATCTTCAAAAATGCGTCTCCGGAACAGCAAAAGGCCGCGGTGAAGTTCATCCAATGGATGACCGCGCCGGAGCGCGCGGCCGAGTGGAGCATCAAGACCGGTTACGTCGCGGTGTCGCCCGCGGCCTACAAGACGCCGACGATGGAGACTTACGCAAAGGGTTTCCCGGCGGCGATCGTCGCCCGCGATCAGCTCGATCATGCGGTGCCGGAGCTCTCGGTGCATGAAAATGGCCGCATCTACAAATTCGTCAACGATGCCGTGCAGGCGGCGGTGACGGGCTCGCAGAAATCCGCCGAAGCACTGGCGGCCGCACAGCAGCAGGCCGATCGCGTCCTGCGCGCTTACAAGTAACGAAAGAGAGGCCGGGCGGCATATCCGCCCGGCCTCATTGCTCCATGTCCGATCTGGCCGCACAACCCATCACGACGTCACGCCGGGCGCAGAGGCATGCCTGGCGCAACAGCGTGAATGCCTGGCTGCTCTTGCTGCCGGCGGCCGTGTTGCTCGCGACCTTCACGCATTATCCGATCGTCGCCACCATCCAGCACAGCTTCTTCATCACGCGCCGGAGCGGCGATCCGCTATTCGTCGGCTTCGACAATTATCGCTCGATGTTCGAAGACAGCATTTTCTGGAAAGTGTTGTGGAACAATTTCATTTTCGCGGCGGGCACGATTCCAACTTCCATCGCGCTCGCACTCTTGATGGCTTTGTGGGTCAACCGCAACATGCGCGGACGCGGCTTTCTGCGGCTCGCTTATTTCACGCCGACCATTTTGCCGATGATCGCGGTCGCGAATATCTGGCTGTTTTTCTACACGCCCGATTATGGCCTGCTCGACCAGCTGCGCGGCCTCGCGGGCCTGCCGGGCTGGAACTGGCTTGGCGACCAGCGCACCGTCATGGCCTGCATGATCGTGATGGTGATCTGGAAGGAAGCCGGCTTCTTCATGATCTTCTACCTCGCCGCGCTTCAGCAATTGTCGCCCGATCTGGAGGAAGCCGCCGCCGTCGAGGGGGCAGGGCGCTGGTATGTCTTCCGCAGGATCACGTTTCCGTTGCTGATGCCGACGACGCTCTTTGTCGCGATCAACGCCGTGATCAATTCGTTCAAGCTCGTCGATCATCTCGTCATCATGACCAAGGGCGGTCCGAACAATGCGAGTTCGCTGCTGCTCTATTACATCTACGAGGTGGCCTTCACCTTTCAGGACGCGGCTTATGCCGCGACGCTCACTGTGGTGCTGCTCGCCCTGCTGGCGACATTGGCGCTTATCAAGTTCGGCTATCTCGATCGGCGGATCCATTATCAATGAGCGGAGCCGCAGCATGAATCGCGCGACGCATCCGCTGGAGACCGCGGCCGCCTGGATATTGGCGCTGCTGTGGCTGACGCCGCTGGCCTATGCGCTGTGGAGTTCGATCCATCCGGCGGCCTATGCGACGTCCTTCAGTCTGTCGGCACCGCTGACGTATGAGAATTTCGTGCGCGCCTGGAATCAGGCGCCGTTCGCGCGCTATTACCTCAATACGGTGATGCTGGTGTCACTCATTCTCGCCGGCCAATTGGTGATCTGCACGCTCGCGGCTTATGCTTTTGCACGCTTCAAATTCAAGGGCAGCGGCATCGCTTTCGCGCTCGTTCTGCTGCAGCTCATGATCATGCCGGACGTGCTGATCGTGGAGAATTACCGTGTGATCGGCGCACTCGGGCTGCTCGATACGATTCCCGCCATCGGCCTTCCTTACATGGCGAGCGCATTCGGTATTTTCCTGTTGCGGCAAACCTTCAAGGCCGTGCCGAACGAGCTGGTCGAAGCTGCGCGCGTGGAGGGTGCGAACGCATTGCAGGTTCTGTGGAAGGTCTACGTGCCCCTGGCGCGACCGACATATGTTGCGTTCGGACTGGTTTCGGTGAGTTATCACTGGAACAACTTCCTGTGGCCCCTGATCGTGACGAACTCCGTTGAAAGCCGTCCGCTGACTGTTGGCCTCGCAGTCTTCGGTGCGCCCGAGACCGGCGTCGACTGGTCGATCATCAACGCCGCGACCGTAATGACGATGGCGCCGCTGCTCATCGCTTTCCTGCTGTTCCAACGGCAATTCGTGCAATCGTTCATGCGGGCCGGTATCCGCTAATGCGCTTGATCACCTGGAACGTTCAGTGGGGCAAAGGTTGCGACGGCATCGTCGACCCTCGCCGAATTGCCCACGACGTGGCCGCGATGGGCGGCGCCGACATCCTTTGCTTTCAGGAGATGTCGTGTCGGTTTGACGAACTGGACGGAGGCGTTGATCAGGACAGAATTTTTGCCGAACTCTTCCCGTACCATCGTTCGATTTTCCGGCCCGCCGTCGAACGGCACGAGGGCGACGTGGTCCGCCGTTTCGGAAACATGACGTTTTCTCGCTTTCCGGTGCGGCAAGTCTCGAACCATCTACTGCCTTGGCCGGCCGCGTCATCCGTCAAGAGCATGCGGCGACACGCCCTGGAGGTCGTTATCGAGACGCCGCTGGGGCCTGTGCGAGTAACCAATACGCACCTCGAATTCCACTCGGATGAGCAGCGGCGCGCGCAGGTCGAAAGGCTCGTGGCCTTGCAGGATGAAGCTGCGCGCGGCGAAAAGCCGGTCAAGTCATCAGCCCGCGAACCCTATGCCGCCAGCTCGCTCGTGCAAAGCGCGATCCTTTGCGGTGACTTCAACCTGGAGCCTGACGATCCGCTTTACAATTCGCTGGATCAACCTGAACGCGGGGATGCATTCTATCGCGATGTATGGCGCCTGGCGCATCCGGGCGAGCCGCATGCGCCAACTTGCGGGATTTTCGACGCAGACCAATGGCCAAAAGGACCGAATTGCCGGGATTTCGTGTTTGTGTCCGGCGATCTCGGTCGGCGCATTGCGCGCGTCACCGTTGATGACCAGACCTCGTCATCCGATCATCAACCGGTTCTGGTCGCGTTTCGAATCCCGTCTTGAATTATGAGCCTAAGGGCTTTGCAATGTTGCGAATAATTCAGTACCGGACATTCCGTCGAAATTTCCTTCAGCCGGTAAGTCGGAATGCTGCGCGGACAGGACTCGTTCGCACAATAGTCCGCGAGATATAGCGCGAAAAGTGTTTTTCTTGAGTGCACATGATCGTTAACGCTCGGTTGGCCGCTGTGAGGCCACCTGGCGGGCGACATCAAGGAAGGCGCGGACCAGCGTCAGGCGTCTGCGGTCCTCAAGGCACGCCACATATTCGCCGACATTGAGCTCCGCGTCGGCGACGGCGATCGGGTGAAAGCGCGGATCGCTGCCGAACTCGCTGTCGAAGACGACGCCGATGCCGAAGCCGGCAGCCACGGTTTCGCGCACCGCTTCGCGGGTCTGCACTTCGATCAGCGAGCCCGGCACCACACGCGCCGCGGCGAGGCCGGTTTCGAACACCTCGCGGGTGATCGAGCCGCGCTCGCGTACCACGATGTCGCGCCCGGCGAGATCGGAGAGGCGCATGCGGCGGCGTCCGGCGAACGGATGCTTGCGGGGGACGAACAATATTAAGCGGTCCTCGCGCAATTTCATGGAATGGATGCGCGGATCAGAGGTCACCTTCGCCATGACCGCGACGTCGGCGGCATGGCCGATCAGGTGTTCGAGGACGGCGGCGGAATTGTCGACCTTGAGCGTGAAGGTGAGGCCGGCATGGCGCTTCTTCAGCTCGGCCAATATGGGGATCACATGATAGGCGCTGTCGGCGCTCACCCGCAGGTGCCCGCGCGTGAGATCGCGGCTGCCGGCGAGCAGCGCATGCGCTTCCTCGCTCGCCGCGAACAGCCTTGTCGTGATCGAGAACAGCGATTGCCCGGCCGGCGTCATCTGCACGCCGCGCCCGCGGCGGTTGAACAGGCCGATGCCGTAGGTGGCTTCCAGCATCTTCACCTGCGCCGACAAAGTCGGCTGGCTGACACCCTCGGTGCGTGCGGCGAGCGAGAAGCTGCCCGCGCCGGCAACGACATGGAAGGCTTTGAGCTGCGTCAGGTTCATATAGGTGTTATCTATATGTCATATCTAAAACAGATATTAGATCGATAGGCAGAAAAACGCTAGGCTCAAGGCCGTCAGGATGAGGAATGATCGATGGTCCAGCCCGCTGCGTCCGAAACCGGTGATCCGCTGCTGCTCACCCCTGGCCCGCTGACGACGTCGAAGAGCGTCAAGAGCGTGATGGTCCATGACTGGGGCTCACGCGACGCCACCTTCATTCGCATCAATCAGTCGGTGCTGACCACGCTGACTAAAATCATCGGCGGCGACAGCGACTTCGTGACCGTTCCGATGCAGGGTTCGGGCACCTTCGCGGTCGAGGCGATGCTGACGACCTTCGTTCCACGCAACGGCAAGGTGCTGATCCTGATCAACGGCGCCTATGGCCAGCGCGCGAAAAAGATTTGCGAGATCGCCGGCCGCGCCGTTGTCGTTCACGAAACGCCGGAAGATACGCCGCCCGATCTCGCTGCGGTCGAGGCGCTGCTCAAGAACGACCCGGCAATCACGCATGTGTTCTCCGTCCACTGTGAGACCACATCCGGCATTCTCAATCCGATCGGCAAGATCGGTGAGATCGCCGCACGGTATGGCAAGCGTTTCCTGATCGATTCCATGAGCGCGTTCGGTGCCTTGCCGCTCAAGGCCGCGGACATCAGCTTCGACGCGGTCGCGGCGTCGTCGAACAAATGCATCGAGGGCGTTCCGGGTCTTGGCTTCGTGATCTGCCGCAAGGCGGAGCTGCAAAAGACCAAAGGCAATGCGACTACGCTGGTGCTCGACCTGCACGACCAGTGGAGCAACTTCGAAAAGACCGGTCAGTATCGTTTCACCCCGCCGATCCACGTCATCGTTGCCTTCCATCAGGCGCTGGAGGAATTCAGCGCCGAAGGCGGTGTTGCCGGCCGCGGCGGGCGCTATGCGGAGAATTGCAAAATTCTGATCGAGGGCATGAGCGCGCTCGGCTTCGAGCCGCTGCTGCCGAAGGCGTTGCAGGCGCCGATCATCGTCACCTTCCGCATGCCGGCGGACAAGGCGTTCGTGTTCCAGGCCTTCTATGACAAACTCAAAGAGCGCGGCTACGTGATCTATCCCGGCAAGCTGACGGTCGCGGATTCCTTCCGCATCGGCTGCATCGGCCGGCTCAATGCCGATCACATGCGCGGCGCGCTGAAGGCGATCCGCGAGATTCTGGACGAGATGGGCGTTCGCTCGTTGAAAGCGGCGGCCTGAGGGAGCATCGCGTGAATTACAGCCGCGCCGGAACCAACGTCACCTGCAACGGGCGCTCCTACCGCTTCCCGAAGACGCCAACCGTCGTTGTCTGCATCGACGGCTCCGAACCGGGCTATATCGAGCGTGCGATCGAGAAAGGGCTGGCGCCGAATTTCGCGCGGCTGATGCAGGACGGTGCCAATCTGCTCGCGCATTCGGTCATCCCGAGCTTCACCAATCCGAATAACATGTCGATCATCACCGGCCGGCCGCCGGCCGTGCACGGCATCGCCGGCAATTACTTCTACGATCCGGTGACCAAGACCGAAGTGATGATGAACGACGCGAAATTCCTGCGCGCGCCGACCATCATGCAGGCCTTCCACGATGCCGGCGCGAAAGTCGCGGTGGTGACGGCGAAGGACAAGTTGCGCACGATGCTCGGCAGCGGCCTCGATATGTCGACGGGCCGCGCCATCGCATTCTCGTCGGAAAAAGCTGACAAGGCGACGCTCAAGGAGCACGGTATCGGTGACGTGCTCAACCGCGTGGGCATGAAATTGCCGGAGGTCTATTCGTCTGATCTCTCCGAATTTGTCATGGCCGCCGGCGTTTCGCTCCTTGAGCGCGAGCGCCCGGACCTGATGTACCTCTCGACTACAGACTATGTGCAGCACAGGGCCGCGCCGGGCTCGGACCTGGCGAATTCCTTCTACGCCATGATGGACAAGTATGCGGGAGCGCTCGACCGGCTCGGCTGCGTGCTGGTGATGACTGCCGATCACGGCATGAACGACAAGTACCTGCCGAACGGCGAGCCGGATGTGATCTACCTGCAGGATCTGTTCGACCAGTGGCTCGGCAAGGACAAGGCGCGGGTGATTCTGCCGATCACCGATCCGTACGTCGCCCATCATGGCGCGCTCGGGTCGTTCGCGACCGTCTATCTGCCGGACGGCGCGAACGTGGCGGACATGATTGCGAAGCTCTCCGGCGTCGAAGGCGTCGATGTCGCGATCACCCGCGACGAAGCGTGCAAGCGTTTCGACCTGCCGCCCGATCGCATTGGGGACATTGTCGCGCTCTCCACCATTCACAAGGTGCTGGGGACAAGCCGCGCCCGCCACGATCTGTCCGGTTTGACCGAGCCGCTGCGTTCGCATGGCGGACTGACCGAGCAGATCGTGCCGATGATCGCCAATCGCAAGGTTACGCTGCCGGCAGATCGCAAATTGCGCAATTACGATGTGTTCGATGTCGCGCTCAATCATGTCAGCTGAGGGATGACCGTGAATATCCAGGCGAAACCGGTGGCCGAAATCCGCAATGAATCGATGCGGATCGCGGGCAAGCGCGTCGATACGAGCGAGCGCATCGAGGTGCTTAATCCATATAACGGCGCGGTGGTCGGTACCGTGCCGGCCGCACGACTTGAGCACGTGCGCGACGCCTTCGCCAAGGCCAAGGCGTTCAAGCCGAAGCTTACGCGCTACGAGCGCCAGCAGATTTTGTTGCGCGCCGCCGAGTTCCTGCGCGACCGAAAAGAGCAATTCGCTCGCATCATCACCGCAGAGTCGGGTCTGTGCTGGAAGGATTCGCTTTACGAGGCCAGCCGCGCCTACGACGTCTATTCCTTCGCCGGGCAATTGACGATCAAGGACGATGGCGAAACCTATGCCTGCGACATCTCTCCGCAAGGCAAGCAGCGCAAGATTTTCACCACCCGTATGCCCCTCGGCGGGGTGATTTCCGCGATCACGCCGTTCAATCATCCGCTCAACATGGTGTCGCACAAGCTCGCGCCGGCGATCGCGACCAACAATCGGGTGGTGCTCAAGCCGACGGAATTGACGCCGCTGACGGCGCTCGCGCTCGCCGACGTCCTCTATGAAGCGGGCTTGCCGCCGGAAATGCTGTCGGTCGTGACCGGCAATCCCTCGACCATGGGCGACAGCATGATCACGGATCCGGATTGCGACCTGATCACCTTCACCGGCTCGGTGCGGGTCGGGAAATATATCGCCGACAAGGCCGGTTACCGACGCATTGTGCTCGAACTCGGAGGCAACGATCCACTGATCGTGATGGAGGACGCCGATCTCGACAAGGCCGCCGAACTCGCGGTGCAGGGCGCGACCAAGAATTCCGGACAGCGCTGCACGGCGGTGAAACGCATTCTGGTCGTCGAAAAGGTCGCTGACGAATTCTCCAAACTCGTGCTGGCCAAGGCGAAGAAGCTCAAGGCCGGTGACCCGATGGATCCCGCGACCGATATCGGCACGGTGATCCACGAGCGCGCGGCGAAATCGTTCGAGCAGCGCGTCAATGACGCCGTTGCGAAGGGTGCTGTCCTTCTGCACGGCAACGACCGCAAGGGCGCGCTTTATCCGCCCACCGTTGTCGACAAGGTGCCGTACGATTGCGAATTGGTGCACGAGGAGACCTTCGGGCCGGTGATCCCGATGATCCGCTGCCCGAACGATATCGCGGAGGTGATCCGCATTTCGAATTCCACGGCTTATGGACTTTCGTCGGGGGTCTGCACCAACCGGCTCGACTACATCACACGCTTCATCAACGAGCTGGAAGTGGGGACCGTGAATGTCTGGGAGGTTCCGGGCTATCGGATCGAAATGTCGCCGTTCGGCGGCATCAAGGATTCCGGGCTTGGCTACAAGGAAGGCGTGGTCGAGGCGATGAAGAGCTTCACGAATGTGAAGACCTATTCCTTGCCTTGGCCGGCATAAGGCCGTTGAATAGGCGACAAAGACCGGGGAAGTGTCATGCATTCTTCATGGATACGTGCAACGCACGCGTGAAGAAGCGTAAACCAGGGGTGGAGGAGTCGATGAAAAGCAAATTGTTCGGGGCCGTATTGGGCCTTAGCCTTGCGATCGGAATTGCCGTTCCGGCGCAGGCGCAAAAGACGCAAGTGAGCATCTATACCGCGCTCGAAAACGATCAGCTCGCGCCCTTCAAGGCCGCGATCGAAGCCGCCGTGCCGGGCGCGGAGGTTGTGTGGACGCGCGATTCAACGGGCGTCATCACCGCGCGCTTCCTCGCCGAGAAAGGCAATCCGCGCGCCGACATGGTCATGGGCATTGCGGTCACGAGCCTGATCCGCTTCGCCAAGGATGGGCTGCTCGCTTCCTACAAGCCGAACGGCGCAGACAAGCTGAAGCCGCAATTCCGCGACAGCTCCGCGGCGCCGACCTGGATCGGAATGGATGCCTATCTTTCGGTCGTCTGCTTCAACACCGCGGAAGCGGCGAAGGACAAGGTTGCCGCGCCGGTGTCGTGGAAGGATCTGACCAAGCCGGAGTTCAAGGGCAAGCTGGTGATGCCGCACCCTGCGTCGTCGGGCACGGGTTACTTGACCGTCGCAGCCTGGATTCAGTTGATGGGCGAGCAGGAGGCCTGGAAGTTCATGGACGCCCTGCACGAGAATATGGGCGTCTACACCCATTCGGGCTCGGCTCCGTGCGTACAGGCTGCCAAAGGCGAGCGGCTGGCCGGCATCGGCTTCGACATGCGCGGCGCGTCGGAGAAAACCAAGGGGGCGCCGATCAACATCATCCTGCCGAAAGAAGGCGCCGGCTGGGACATGGAAGCGGTCGGCATCGTGAAGACCACGAAGAACATGGAGCTCGCCAAGAAGATCGCCGACTGGAGCTCGAGCAAGGCCGCGAACGAGTTGTATTCGAAATTCTACGCCATCGTTGCGGAACCGACCGTCAAGAATACGCCGCCGAATTATCCGGCGGACGCGGAAAAATCGATGGTCAAAAACGACTTCGCCTGGATGGCCGAAAATCGCGATCGGGTCCTGGCGGAATGGAGCAAGCGCTACGAGTCCAAGGCTGCGCCGAAGAAGTAAAGGCCTAAACACTCCCCGGGGGCTTGCTCCCGGGGAACGTTTCGCTGACGATGCATGCGCCCTAGTGTCCCGAATCCGAAGTTCGCTTGATCTTGCAGAACCCGTTGTAGCGAACTTCGGATTCCAAGGGACACTAGAGATGTACGATTCTGGTGTGGTTTTGGTTCAGAAGTCCCTTACGGACTCGCCGCGGAGATCAAGGGGACTTCTGAACCACCACACCAGGTGCATGTAACGAAGGCAACAGGTCAGGCGTGATGAACAAGCCGGTCGATGTCGTGTCCCGCGCAGGCAACGGCTCCGTTGCCGCGGGCGCTCCTTTTCTTCGCATCCGCAATCTGGTCAAGCGCTTCGGAAGTTTCGTCGCGCTCAAGGACGTTTCGCTCGACGTCACGAGCGGCGAATTCGTCTGCTTCCTGGGTCCCTCCGGTTGCGGCAAGACAACGCTGCTGCGCGCAATCGCGGGCCTCGATCCGCAGGACGAAGGCTTCATCGAAATGGGCGGCCGCGACGTCTCGCGCCTGCCGCCGGCGGAGCGCGATTTCGGCATCGTGTTTCAATCCTACGCGCTGTTTCCCAATCTGACGGTTGCCGCCAATATCGGTTATGGCCTCGTCAACCGCCGGCGTCCGAATTCCGAGATCAAGGCGCGCGTGAAGGAGCTGTTGGCGCTCGTCGGTCTGTCCGATCAGGAAACCAAATATCCGGTTCAGTTGTCCGGCGGCCAGCAGCAGCGCGTCGCGCTCGCTCGCGCGCTCGCGACCTCGCCGGGATTGCTGCTGCTCGACGAGCCGCTCTCCGCGCTCGATGCGCGCGTGCGGCTGCGGCTGCGCGACCAGATCAAGGATTTGCAGCGGCGTCTCGGTGTCACCACCGTCATGGTGACGCACGATCAGGAGGAGGCGTTGTCGATGGCCGACCGCATCGTGGTGATGAACCAGGGCGTGATCGATCAGGTCGGCACGCCGTCAGAGATTTACCGGAAACCGACGACCGCTTTTGTTGCCGATTTTGTCGGCAGCATGACCTTTATCGATGCCGAGGTCGCAGGGCCCGACGGCGTGCGCGTTGGCGGATTAAGCCTTCATTGCAAGGATGCGCAGAAATTCGTGCGCGGAACGCCGGTGCGTCTGGGCTTGCGGCCGGAGGAAGTGCGCGTGCGCAATCTCGACAGCGCGACGCAGAACCGGCTCGACGCGCAGGTGGCGAGCCTCAATTTTCTGGGATCCTTCTGCCGCGCGCGCCTGCATCCGGACGCCGCGCCCGGCATCACTATCCTCGCCGATTTCTCCGCCAACCTGATGCGCGATCTCGCAGTTACCGAGGGGCAGAAGCTCGCCATCGCCCTGCCGCCCGAATCCCTGCATCTGTTCGCGCGGGGCTGATGTGAGCGGGGCCGTTTTATCACCGGATCGTGGCGTCGCGCGTGCCGGCGTTTCGCGCGACGCGTTGATCCTGCGCCTCGGTGTGGCGGTGCTCGTCGGCTGGCTCCTTCTCACCATCGCGCTTCCGCTCTGGGCGCTGCTCTCAAAGAGTTTTCAGGACGGCGACGGAAATTTCGTCGGGCTAGCGAATTATGTCATCTATTTCTCGACCCCGACCTTGTCCCGGTCGATCTATAACAGCGTCTGGGTGGCGTTGGTTTCGACCGCGATCGTGATCCCGATCGCCTTCATCTATGCCTATACGCTGACCCGCACCAAAATTCCGATGAAGGGGCTGCTCTATTCGGCGGCTTTGTTGCCGTTGTTCGCGCCTTCGCTGCTCTCCGCGATCTCTCTTATCTATCTGTTCGGCAACCAGGGTCTCTTGAAGGGGATGCTGTTCGGCGGATCGATTTATGGACCGGCCGGCATTATCCTTGCGCAGATATTCTATTGTTTCCCGCACGCGCTCATTATTCTTGTGGCCGCGCTCGCGCTTGCGGATGCGCGTCTGTACGAAGTCGCCGACGCGCTTGGCACCACAAAGCCCCGCATTTTCCGGACCGTGACGCTGCCCGGCGCGAAATACGGCCTGATCAATGCCTGCTTCGTCGTGTTCACCCTCGTGGTCACCGATTTCGGCATCGCCAAGGTGATCGGCGGGCAATTCAACGTGCTGGCGACCGACGCCTACAAGCAGGTCGTGGGGCAGCAGAATTTTGCGATGGGCGCGGTGGTCGGCATGGTGCTGCTGGTGCCGGCGGTGCTCGCCTTTTTCATCGATCGCTTGGTGCAGCGCCAGCAGGTCGCGTTGCTTTCGGCGCGCGCGGTGCCGCTGGAACCGAAACAGAACCGGATTCGCGACATCACTCTGACAATCTATGCCCTGGCGATTGCCGGCTTGATCGTCGGCGTTCTGGGCACGGCCGTTTGGGCGTCGTTCATCACTTATTGGCCGTATAACCTGTCGCTGACCTTGAAGAATTACGAATTCGGCACGTTCGACGCCGCAGCCTGGTCGCCGTATTTCAATTCGTTGAAGATGGCGGCGCTCGCCGCGATCATCGGCACAGCGATCATCTTCACCGGCGCCTATCTGGTGGAGAAAACCAAAGTCTCGCCTGGTGGCCGCGCGATCGCGCATCTTTTGGCAATGCTGCCGATGGCGGTGCCCGGCCTCGTGCTGGGTCTCGGCTATGTCTTTTTCGTCAACGCCGCGTGGAATCCGCTCAACATCTTCTACGGCACGCTGATCGTTCTGGTGGTCAATTCGATTGCGCACTTCTACACGGTCGCGCATATCACCGCGCTGACGGCCTTGAAGCAGATCGATCCGGAATTCGAATCTGTCTCCGCATCCTTGAAAGTGCCGGTCTGGCGCACTTTCCGCCGCGTCACCGTGCCGATCTGCATGCCGGCGATTTTCGACATCGCGATCTATATCTTCGTGAATGCGCTCACCACCGTGTCGGCGGTGATTTTCCTTTACGGTCCTGCCACCAAGCTTGCGTCCGTCGCCATCGTGCATATGGACGAGGCCGGCATGACCGCGGGCGCCGCGGCGATGGCGACCCTGATCGTTGTCACGGCCCTGGCTGCGAAGCTCCTTCACGTCTTGCTTGACCGGTTGGTCTTTATGCGTCTGCAGGCCTGGCGGCGGCGCTGATGGAGCGGGCGGTGGCGAAGACAGTGCAGGAATCCGAAAGCGACACCAATCTTTCACCGGAACGCCGCGCCTTTGCGGAGCGCAATCTCGACGCCGCGGCGCGCGCGCTGCTCGCCGAAGACGAGCGTTATTTCCTCAAGCAGTCCGTGTCGACGCCGTGTCTCAACGCGATCGTCAAGGCCAAGGGCATTCACATCGAAGACACCGCCGGCCGCCGCTACATGGATTTCCACGGCAACAATGTGCATCACATCGGTTATGGCCATCAGCGGCTCAAGCGGGCGATCGCCGAGCAGATGGATGTATTGCCGTTCACGCCGCGCCGCTACACCGCCGAGCCTGCGATCGCGCTGGCGAAAAAGCTGTCCGGCATCGCGCCGGTCAAGAACGGAAAAGTGCTGTTCACGACCGGCGGCTCGGACGCCATCGAAGTCGCGATCAAGATCGCGCGTGTCGCGACCGGCCGCTACAAGACCTTGTCGTTCTGGGACGCATTTCATGGCGCGGGCTTCGGCTCTGCGGCGGTCGGGGGCGAAGCGTTGTTCCGCTCCGGCGGGATAGGGCCCCTGATGCCGGGCGCCGAGCATGTGGCGCCGTTCTCGAGCTATCGCTGCCCTTATGGCGCGGCGACGGCTGAGGAATCGGGCAAGGCCTGCGCCCGCATGATCGATTATGTGCTCGGCCGCGAGGGCGATGTCGCGGCCTTCGTCGCCGAGCCGATCCGCGCCGTGCCCTTCATTCCGCCTGCCGGTTTCTGGAAAGAGGTGCGGGCGATCTGCGACCGGCACGGCACGTTGCTGGTCTTCGACGAGATCCCGGCCGGCCTCGGCAAGACCGGAAAAATGTTCGCCTGCGAGCACGATGGCGTTTCGCCGGATATCGTGGTGCTCGGCAAGGCGCTCGGCGGCGGCATTTTGCCGATTGCCGCGGTGGTCGCGCGCGAAGGCCTTGATGTCGGCGCGGATTTCGCCTTCGGACATTACACGCACGAGAAAAATCCTGTCACCGCGCGCGCCGCTCTGACCACGATCGAGATCATCGAGCAGGAGGGGCTGGTGGCAAATGCCGCCACGGTCGGTGCTTTCGCGCTCAAAAAACTTACTGAACTGAAATTGAAACATCCGTTAATTGGTGACGTGCGCGGGCGCGGTTTGGTGCTCGGCATCGAGCTCGTGACCGATCGCGCGAGCAAAACGCCGGCCAACGAGCAGGCCGAAAAGGTGATGTACCGGGCGATGGAGCGGGGGCTGTCGTTCAAGACCACCTTCGGCAATGTCTTGACCTGGACGCCGCCCCTGACGGTCACCGAGGCGGACATGGCGCGCGCCATCTCCATTCTGGACGAATCCCTCTCGGATGTGTGACGGTTTGATTTGATTGGGCGGCGGAATAGGGGCGTGCGATGGCGGGGAATTTAAGCTTCGACCAGCTCAAGAAGGCGGTGAAAAGCGGCAATATCGATACTGTCGTTGTTGCGATGGTCGATATGCAGGGCCGCCTCGTCGGCAAGCGCTTTCATGCCCAATTTTTTGTCGACGGTGGCCACGAAGAGACGCATGCCTGCGACTATCTGCTCGCCAACGACATCGATATGGAGCCGGTCCCGGGCTATGCCGCCGCGAGCTGGGAAAAGGGCTATGGCGATTTCGTCCTCAAGCCCGATATGTCCACCTTGCGCCGGCTGCCTTGGCTTGAAGGCACGGCGCTCGTCCTCGCCGACGTGCTGGACCACCATCATCACGACCTGCCGCATTCGCCGCGCGGCATGTTGAAAAAGCAGATCGCACGGCTCAAGAAGGACAGGATGCGCGCCTTCTTCGCGTCCGAGCTCGAATTCTATCTGTTCGATGAATCGTTCGAATCCGCCGCGCAGAAAAAATTCGCGAACCTGAAAACCGCCGGAACGTATATCGAGGACTACCACGTCCTGCAGACCACCAAGGAAGAAGGCGTAATGCGGGCGATCCGCAACGGCCTGCAGGGCGCCGGCATCCCGGTGGAGAATTCCAAGGGCGAGTGGGGTCCGGGGCAGGAGGAGATCAATGTCCGCTATGCCGACGCGCTGACGATGGCGGACAATCACGTCATCCTGAAGAATGGCGTGAAGGAGATCGCCTGGTCGCAGGGGAAATCCGTCACCTTCATGTCGAAATGGAATTACGGGCTTGCCGGCTCGAGCTCGCATGTGCATGCGTCGCTCTGGGACATCGCCGGCAAGAATTCGCTGTTCTATGACCCGAAAGCCGAATTCGGCATGTCGCCGCTGATGCGCTCCTTCGTCGCCGGCCAGCTGAAATACGCCAACGACATCACTTACTTTCTCGCGCCCTACATCAATTCCTATAAGCGCTTCCAGGTCGGCACCTTCGCGCCGA